>CAYMNF010000041.1:0-17283 GCA_964391735.1 uncultured Bacteroides sp.
AAAGTGGTAGTAGCGGCGGAAGTAATTGTGATACCACGCTCCTGCTCCTGTTCCATCCAGTCCATGGTAGCAGCGCCATCGTGCACCTCACCGATCTTGTGGGTCAAGCCGGTATAGAAAAGGATACGTTCTGAAGTAGTTGTTTTACCGGCATCAATGTGAGCCATGATGCCGATGTTCCTTGTGAATTTTAACTGATCGTCAGATTTTGCCATTTTGTTCTTTTAGTCCTTTGTCGGTAAAAAACGATTAGAAGCGGAAATGAGCAAATGCACGGTTAGCCTCGGCCATTTTGTGCATGTCCTCTTTGCGCTTGAATGCACCGCCTTGGTCGTTGAATGCGTCAACAATCTCAGCTGCCAATTTCTCGGCCATGGTTTTTCCGCCACGTTTGCGGGCATACAGAATAAGGTTTTTCATCGATATAGACTCTTTGCGGTCAGGGCGAATCTCGGTGGGCACCTGGAATGTAGCACCACCCACACGGCGGCTCTTCACCTCCACGCCGGGGGTAACATTCTCGAGGGCTTTTTTCCAGATTTCAAGCGGGGTCCTCTCCTCGTTGGGGAGCTTGTTCTTCACGAGCTCCAGGGCTGAGTAGAAGATGGTATATGATGTGTTCTTTTTGCCGTCATACATCAGGTGGTTGACGAACTTTGACACGCGTACATCGTGGAACACGGGGTCGGGTAAGATGACCCTTTTCTTAGGTTTTGCCTTTCTCATTGTTCTTTAAAGGTCTTTGTGTTGTTTAGATATTTCTCGGTTGCTGCCGCTTGGAGTTCTTCAACGGGGCTCTCTTGCTTGCCGTTTACTCAACCGTTGCTTCTTGTGCACCGTGGCGGGCATGTTGCCCGGCGGGCTGCCAAAGAAATCTCAAACAAACTCGTTTCGGGAAAACCGTTAACGTTAATTTTTTTGTGATTATAGGATTGATTCTCTCAGCCCGATTACTTTTTGGCTGCTTTGGGGCGTTTGGCACCGTATTTGCTGCGGCGCTGGGTGCGGTCCTTAACACCGCTGGTATCCAAAGTACCGCGAACGATGTGGTAACGAACACCGGGGAGGTCCTTAACACGACCGCCGCGCACCAAAACGATTGAGTGCTCCTGCAGGTTGTGACCCTCACCGGGGATGTAACTGTTGACCTCCTTGCCGTTGGTCAGGCGCACACGCGCAACCTTGCGCATTGCTGAGTTAGGTTTCTTGGGGGTGGTGGTGTAAACGCGAACACAAACACCGCGGCGCTGCGGACAGCTGTCCAGGGCCGGTGATTTGCTCTTGTCGTCCAATGCCACACGCCCTTTGCGTACTAATTGCTGAATTGTAGGCATCTTAGTTTTCTGAAGTTGTTTTTATGTTTTCTTTAGCTCAAATTATATTCTTTCAATGTGCGACATCCAAGCAGACGGGCTTCACGAAGCCCCGCAAGGGTGCCGACTTTACGCGCAAACACTGCCACGCAAGTCACTAACTCACAGAGAGATAGTGATGCGCTGACGGCATATTTGCCCCTAAAGCGTTGCAAAATTACGCATTATTCCCTTAACTACCAAACATTTCCACCTTTTATTTTTCGTCGCACCTTTACCCCGGGTATCAATTCGGCAAAACCCGCGCCCGCCGAATCGGCCAACCCATGTTACTGTTTTGCGCGTCTCTTACTCAGCAGTGATATCCCGTAGGCGGCCCACAATATCACCGGGAAGAGGAGTGGATAATGATAGCGCGTCATAGTCGAGAACAAGCAGGTTGCCGCCGTGCCCAGCACTGTGACAGACAACACCATTCCTTTCATACTCCACAGCTCGCGCCGGCGGGCTATCACCGTGGCGAGGCAGGCTATGAGCATCAGGTAGTACCACAAGCTCTTTAAAATCTTCTTGGCAAAAATGGATGAGTATGATACACCACGATATTGCGCCTGGGAGAAACCTATAACATCTTCATACAAGCTCCCGTCAAAGACCGTATCATGACTATACAAACCAATGATTTTAAAAAGGTACAATTCGGCATAACGTCCCGGGTTTTGTTTTATCCACTGAATGGAGCGGGCCTTCCAGATAGAGTCTTTCTCGGCAAATGTGCGCTTATCCATATCCTCGATGTACATTTCATTCTCGGGGTCGTTATAGTATGCGGCATAGTTGCCGGTGGAGCGGCTGTTGGCCGACAAGGCAAGGTTGAGACCTCCGGTGGTTGACTGAGGCACAAAATACCCTATTTTGGCATACACGGCCATTCCCACAATCATCATCACGGCAATAAAGGCCACTGCGCTTGTTATGTACCGCCATACATTGTAACGGCTCTTATACATCAGTGCGATGGCCAGGGGGATGAAGACTATGACCAAAGGCCTGACAGTGTTGGCCAACGAGAGGGCGATCCCCGCCAATATAACGGCCCACCACTGCCTTTTCAAGCATAGGCAAACGCCCCCAAGCGCACACACCAGGAATGGCAACTCTGTGGCCGCCGGCACAACCGATGTCCAGGTTGAATAGAGCAAACTCCAGCACCCGACGGCCAGCCAAGCCGTGCGTTTACCAAAGACCTTCACCCCAAGTATCCAAATCTGGTAAGTTATGACAGTGGCTATAATTAGGTTTATCAATGAGTTATAGTCAAGCGAGCCGAAAATTCTCAACTGCAGGGCGTAATAATTGATGAGTGTCGGGGCAAGGATATATACATGGTAGATATCTTTTTGAGCCGGATACCACTCGCCATGTTGTACAACGTAATTGGCAAGCATGTAATGAGTTCCACAGTCACTTAGCGGCGGCATGCCCCAGAAAGCAATGATATAACCTATTTGTATAAGCACACACAGGCAAAATGCCGAAAGCCCGAATATCCTGGCACCTTTGTCTGTGATGAGGTATCTTTTATTGTTTTGCATTGGGATGGGATTTTGAGGTGGGGAATGGGGCTTAACGCCGTAGCATGGACAGGACCTCACGTTGGATTGGGTTGAAAAGGCTCAGAAGCATATATACGCCTCCGCCTACAAGCAGTCGCAGGGCCATCTCAGCCCATGGGTTTACAACGCTAATCCACAACGCACACGCCGAGGCAGCGGCGGCAAACAGCAGCGGCATCCAGATGTCGCTAAGGAAAGACAGCACGCTGCGGCTTATCGCGCGCGCGCATATATATAATGTGAAGGCCCATGCGAGGGCTGAGGCGGCAAGTTGCCCCCAAAGGAAGATGTCTAGGTTGGAGATTACGGGCAGCGTGATAAGGATTGCCACAAGTGCAAGGATGTTGCGCGCCCCCTCGCTCCACACCATAAGGCGGGTGCGACCCAGGGCCAGGATGTAGTGTGCGTATACCAACGTGAGGATGGTGAAGATGCCGCGCACACACAGGATTTGGAACAGTTGAATGGCATAGTCCCATTTGTGCCCGAAAAGCGCGTGGAAGATAGGGGCGGCAAGGGCTGCCAACAGGGCCATGGCCGGGAAGGTTGCGTAAGCCGTCAGGCGGTTCATCTTCACGGTGTGGCGGGCAAAACGCTCCGGGTCATCCTGCACCTGGGACAGGGCGGGCAGAAATGAGGATGTGAGGGTCTGGCTGAGGGACATCACCCCCATTTTGCTCCACTTGTCGGCTTGGGTAAAGTAGCCCAAGGCCACCAATCCGGCACGGTTCCCGACAAAGAATGAGCATATATTCTGGTAAACGGTGCTTAAAAATGATGTGAGCATCACCCCGCTGCCGACATTGAAAAACCCGCGGAGCCTCTTTAGGGAGAACGCCATAGCGGGCACCCAGCGGGTAGCCCTCCACAGCATGAAGCTCTTGCCGGCGGCAAGGGTAAGGGTCTGCCCCACGATGGCCCAGGCGCCGTATCCCCGCACGGCCATCCATATCCCCACCACGGCGCCCCCCGTCAGGCCGAAGCTGTTCGCCACGGTAACGGGCTTGACGTTCATAGCCTTCATTAGTCGGTTAGCCTGCACAATGCCGGCGGCATTAAGTGGTAGAGATGCAAAAAGTACCCTGCCCAAGGGTATCAGTCTGGGGTCACCGCCGAAAAGCCCGGCTATAGCGGGCAAGGTGAACCACAATATAATATATAAGGCAACGGCTACCCCCATGTTGAACCAGAAGACGGTGGTATAGTCAAGTGCGCGAGGGGTCTTTCGCTGTATCAGAGCCGAGGAGAAGCCGCTGTCAACCATCATCATGGCAAAAGCCTGGAAGACAACCAGCGCGCCAACAAGACCGAACTCCTCCTGCGTGAGCATCCGCGCCAGCACCACGCCGGTGACGGCATACAACACCTGCTGTGCAACCCGGTCAACCAGGTTCCACTTAATGGTGCGGGCAACCTTGCCCTTCAGGTTATCATTGTCAGCAGCCACGCCGTCGGGAGGGGGTGCGGGTCATTGCCTGAGAGGTTCAACTTTGACACCCAGTGCAAACTTTTTGGTAATGCTTGGATTCCCGCGATAATATACAGTCGTTGAGCCGAGACCCTTAACAATCAGGGCATCCGTTACCCAACAGCCAATTTGTCCCGTGCCTGTAGCCTTGATATTCACCTCTTTGGCCTGCAGGCCGTCAGCCTGTATAAGGCCTGCGCCCACCATGGTGTAGTTGGCTTTGTCGGTGGTGCCGTATAGCACAACCTGCCCTTTGCCGGTGAGCAGGCGGCCGTCAACCTTCCCGGCATTGATGTTGCGCACAACAACCGAGCCATTGCCTTGCTGGGTTGCGGAGAATGTCGGGCACTTCAGGTCTGAGACAACTCGCACAGTGCTGTCGGAGGTGTTGGTAACCTTTGTCAGGAAGGTTGAATAGACGGTGACACGCGGCAGGGGGCCGGTGGGGAGGTCATCGGTGGTGAATGCCACGCGCAACTCATCCCCCGCCAGTGTGAATCCTATAACCGAAGCCATGGAGGGGTCGGCCGTGAATGAGGCCATGCCGGCTGAGTCGGCCGAACATACATAGTCAACATTGACTGACGACATAACCTTCAATGCTGAGAAGTCCCCGACTTTAACCTCATACCGCTCGGCAGAGACCACGCCACACCATATCCCGATTATGGCACACAGCAATATGACACGTTTCATAGCTTGGAGTGTTTTTTTGAGTTGAGAGAAAATCAGCCCATTTTAGAGCTTATACATTGAACAGGAAGTGCATGATATCCCCGTCAATCACGGTGTATTCCTTGCCCTCCACGCCCATCTTGCCGGCCTCGCGCACAGCCTTTTCTGAGCCCAGAGCCACAAAGTCGTCATACTTTATAACCTCGGCGCGAATAAATCCGCGCTCAAAATCGGTGTGGATAACGCCGGCGCATTGCGGGGCCTTCATGCCGCGACGAAATGTCCAGGCGCGACACTCGTCGGCTCCGGCGGTGAAGAAGGTCTGCAAATCCAGCAGCGCGTATGCGGCACGTATCAGACGGCTGATACCGCTCTCGGTCAAACCGGCGGCCTCAAGGAATTCGGCACGCTCCTCAGGGGTCTCAAACTCGGCAATTTCAGCCTCGGTTTGTGCGGCGACGACCAGAAGCCCGGCTCCCTCGTCAGCAATAGCCTGGCGTACGGCATCGACGTATGCGTTGCCACCGGCCGCTGAGGCCTCGTCAACGTTGCAGACATAGAGCACCGGCTTACGTGTCAGCAGGAAAAGGTCGCGGGCGAAACGCTGCTCATCGGCACCCTCGATCTCAACCGAGCGTGCGGGACGGCCGGCGCTGAGGGCCTCGCGAAACTTCAGCAGAACACCCAACTGCATGGCGGCTTGCTTGTCGCCCCCGGTCTTGGCCTGCTTTTCGGTTTTTGCTATGCGGCTCTCGACGGTCTCCAGGTCCTTTATCAGCAACTCGGCATCAATAATCTCCTTGTCGCGCACAGGGTCAACCGTGCCGTCGACGTGGGTAATGTTGTCATCGTCAAAGCAACGCAAGACATGCAGAATGGCATCCGTCTCACGTATATTTGCCAGGAATTTGTTCCCTAAGCCCTCGCCCTTGCTGGCGCCCTTTACCAGGCCGGCAATGTCAACGATCTCGACCGTTGCGGGGACCACACTCTTGGGGTTGCACAGTTCCACCAACTTTTCAAGGCGCTTGTCAGGGACGGTAATAACGCCCACGTTGGGCTCAATTGTGCAGAAAGGAAAATTTGCCGACTGTGCTTTTGCGCTTGACAGACAGTTGAAAAGCGTTGACTTGCCAACATTGGGCAGCCCTACAATTCCACATTTCAATGCCATATACTCTATTGCTTAAATCTTGTTGTGTTGCAGTTTATTGAAGGGGTGGTGCAGCGAAAAAGTCCTACACCACGCCGGTGTGCAAAGATACAACATTTTTTGCAACTGCCCCTAAGTTGGGGTTCAGTGCACAATATCTTCAAATGCGCGGCCCTCATACCGGCTCGCATTCTCGATCCACTGTTGGGGCACATCGGCACTTTTAAGGGTCTGCGGGTCGTAGGCTACCATCACCGTAATGCAACGGGCGTGTGTCAGGCGCGTTTTGGCATTGATTATGCGCTGCTCAATCTTGAAGCTTCTCTTTCCCTGTGATATCACCGTGGTAACGACAGCTATGGTGTCGTCAAAGAAAACCGGCTTGAAGAAGTCGCAATTGGTGTTTGCCACGACAAGACCCAAATTATGCCAGTCAACGGGGGCACCTGAGATTGTCTCAAAATAGTGAGCCTTCCCCATATCAAAGAAGGTGAAGTACACCGAATTATTCATGTGGCCCAACATGTCGAAGTCGCAGAAACGCGTCTGTATTGCCATATAGTGCCTGAATGGGTACTTTGCATCGGGGACACGGGTTCCCAGCTCTTTGGGCAATTCAATCTTTACCATATCGCGGTTACGGAATCAATATTATTCAATGGAATTGTATGTCGGTTAGCAACTTGGTTGCTGCGGCACGGTTCAGGGCGTCAATCAGGGAATGTTTCCTGAAGCCGAGCTCATGCTTTACCACCGATGATGTAAGGTAGATGTGCAGAACTCCGTTCCTCATCTGCCTCTTATACGTCATGCGGTTTATCCCCTGCCCTACCACATCGGCCCAGGCGGCCTCGATGCGATGCGCGGCCACCTCGTCGGCACTCCCGACCTGCGCCAACGCCTCCTTGATTATACGGCCAACGGTCATTGCTTCACGCCTTTCCATATCCTCTGCCGGGCTATATTTACACCTCTATGGGACTAAAGTTGCCGTCCTTGACATTCCACATTGCGTTCTCAGTCCCGCCCAGGCGCCCAATAATTTCGTCAAGATGCGCGCGGTTGGTATCGGTAATGAAAATCTGGCCGAAATGCTCAGAGCGTCCGCCCACCAGGTCCATTATGTTTTCAACGCGCCGGGCATCGAGTTTGTCAAAGATGTCATCGAGCAACAACAGAGGTTTTATCCCCGTAACATCAGCCAGGAAGTCATACTGTGCCAAGCGCAGTGCCACCGTGAAGGTCTTGCACTGTCCCTGGCTGCCGGCGCGGCGTATCATCATGTCGTTAATAGCGAAGTCAACATCATCGCGGTGCGGGCCCACGGTTGTATGGCCCAGAACCTCATCACGGCGGCGTGCCCCCTCAAGCAACTCCTGCATTGATTGGGGGCCAATCAGGTCACTTTTCAACACCAGGGTGGGAGCCTCATCAGCCCCGGAAATCGCCCGATAGTATGGCGTGAACACCGGCTCAAGGCGTTGCAACAACTCCACCCTGCCGTTGTGCAGGTCGGCGGCTGCCCGGCATAGCCCGGCCTCAACAGCCTCCAATGCTAAGGTATCAGTGATGCCGCTATGCAGCAGCTGGTTGCGACGCGTCAGGTGCTGAGTATAGCGCATCAGTGCATCAAGATACTGCTGGTTGCCCATTGAGCCGACCATATTCATCCACCGCCGACGCTCCTCGCCTGAGCCACGCACCAGCTCCTCGTCGGCGGGTGCGCTCATCACCAGGGGCAGCAAACCGATATGGTCGGTAAGGCGGGTATATGCCTTGTCGCCGCGCTTCAGGGACTTGCGGCGCCCCGGGGCTATCCCCAGGTGGATATCCTCGTCAACACCACGACGCAGATACACCGCGTGAGCCATTGTGAACTGCGCGTCCCGGTTAACCAGCTGCCGGTCTGTCATCCCCGTGAATGAGCGGCAGAAGGACAGATAGTGAATGGCGTCCAAGAGGTTGCTTTTCCCCATGCCGTTGTTGCCTACAAAGCAGTTGACACGTGGCGCAAATGTCAGCGCCGCGTGTCGTATGTTTTTGAAGTCGGTAAGGGTTAGCTCACGCAACTGCATCGTCCCGGGTGTAAGGGGTGGTGTGGAGGGAACCAAGGGGTCAGACGGTGAGAATCTCCTTCTCCTTGGCGGCAAAAATATCGTCGATCTGCTTCAGGTAGCGGTCATGCAGCTTTTGCACCTCAGCCTCGCCATCCTTTGAGACATCTTCGCTCATGCCCTGTTTGACAGCCTTCTTCAGCCCGTCAATGGCCTCACGGCGTGCGTTGCGCACGGATACCTTGGCCTGCTCGGCCTCAGCCTTTGACTGCTTCACCAGGCTTTTGCGACGCTCCTCGGTGAGGGGCGGGATGGCCAGACGTATCACCTCGCCGTTGTTCTCGGGGGTGATGCCCAACTCGCTGTTGATAATGGCTTTTTCGATTTCCTTGAACATTGACTTCTCCCAAGGGGTGATGACAATGGTGCGGGCATCGGGCACGGCTATGTTGGCAACGTTGCTCAGCGGTGCCAGGGAGCCATAGTATTCTACCTTGATTCCATCAAGGATTTTGGGGTTGGCCTTGCCGGCACGTATGCGTTGCAGTGTCTCGTCAAGATACTCAACAGACTGTTTCATCCTCTCTTGTGCAGAGTCCAGATATTCTTTGACTTCCATGGTAAGTGGTTGGGTATATAGGGGTGAATATTAATCAAGAGTTGGCGGGCACCACACGCGTGCCGAGGTTTTGGCCGCCGAGCAGCTTCACAAGGTTTCCGGGGGTGTCCATGTCGAAGACAACCACCGGCATATTGTTCTCCATGCACAGTGTTGTAGCCGTCAGGTCCATAACGCGCAGGCCTCGGCGCAAAATCTCATTGTAGCTGATGACGTCAAATCGTGTGGCCGAGGGGTCCTTCTCGGGGTCGGCGGTGTATATGCCGTCAACGCGCGTACCCTTGAGCATGGCGTCGGCCTTGATTTCAACAGCACGCAAGGCTGCGCCGGTGTCGGTGGTGAAGAATGGATTGCCGGTGCCGCATGACAGTATGGCGACCTTGCCGGCTTCCATGGCCTCAATGGCGCGGCGGTTGCTGTAGTGCTGCCCTATGGGATGCATGTTTATGGCCGTGAATACCTCGGCGGCCTGGCCCATTGCCTCCAGAGCGGAACTGAGGGCCAATGAGTTTATCACTGTTGCCAGCATTCCCATTTGGTCACCTTTTACGCGGTCAAACCCCTTTGAGGCACCTTGCAGACCACGAAAGATATTGCCACCGCCAATGACGATTGACACCTGGACACCGTTGCCCACAATCTCCTTTATTTGAGCGGCATACATTTCAAGGCGCTCGGTGTCAATACCGTGGCCTGCCTTGCCGGCAAGCGACTCACCGCTTAGTTTCAGCAATATCCTTTTGTACTTCTGTTCCATAGCTTTGTATAAGGTTATACCCGGCTTCAGGGGTGAGACCTCTCATCGCTGAGCACACCGGTTATGCCACAAAAATACTTATTATTTTTCTTTTTGTCAACTGAAAATGGCCCACAGAATGCTAACTGTCAGGATTACAGCCAACATTGCCATTGATGTAGCGCCCAAAAGCGGGTTGAGGAGGTGGCCCGTGCGAGTGACAAGGAGTCGGCAAGGGCGGGCTGTCATTATCGGATACAGCCAAGGCACAAAAAGTGTCCACCACGGCGAGTCAGTCCCGACAAGGGCAAACATCAGCAGCAGTGCCGCCGCAACTCCGTTAAACATATATAAGGCAGCTGCGGCCTTGGCCCCGATTTTTGAGGGCAACGTGTGCTTCCCTACCGCACGGTCGTCAGGGATGTCGCGAATATTGTTTACCAGCAAGACATTGGCACCCATCAGGCCCACGGCACAAGCTGCCGGCCACACGGGGGCTGCCACCCCTGCGGCCTGGACAGCATAAGTCAGAGTAACGGGTACAATGCCGAAATATATGAACACGGCCACCTCGCCAAGGCAATGGCGGCTGAATGGGTAGGGCCCGGCCGAGTAGGCCAGCACGCCCAACGCAATCAGTATCCCGGCGGGGATTATCCACCACAGGCCGGTAAGTAACCAAATAGCCACGCCGGCACAACATGCAAGTGCCAGGGTGACGCAGGTAGCCGCAAACATGGCCCGGGGGGTTATGTCTCCCTCGGTTACGCCACGTCGGGGCCCCTCACGACCGGGACGATCAAGTCCGGCGCGGAAGTCGAAATATTCATTGGCAAAGTTTGAGGAAATCTGGGCAAGGACGGCGACTGTCAGGCACAAAAGGGACAGGGCGGTATTGTAAACGCCGGTGGCAACCGCAAGCCCCACGGCACACACCACACCGGCTACCGACACCGGCAATGTGCGCAAACGCATGGCCTCAACCCATGCCTGCAGGGGTGACGGGCGCCCTTCAGCGTGCATGCACCGAGAGGTGGAAACAGGGTTGTTTCTTCTCATACTTCACCCAGATATATCCCTGGCGGCGCATATCATACAGCACCCGGGCCAGGACAGCCTTCAGTTGAGGCTGAGAGACGGGGTTCCCTTGGCTGTCAGCAAATGATGCGTATGAGATGTCGCAGGTTGTACCCAGCATGTGTACCGATGAGTCAACAGCGTTTTTGTTGACTCGTTGCAGGCTGCGCACCTGGCTCTTTGTGCGCAGAACCGAGGTGACACGTATGCGGTAGTCGCCGCCTGTGACCTCCTTGGCTCGGGCCGTGAATCGTTGCCCGATGGTGTGGAGTGCACTGTCAGCCTCGGGGACAAGATATGGGTAGGATTGGGTAAGTTCCTCCACGACAAAGTCTTTGTTGGTCTTGATATGCACCAACGGGCGACGCATGCGCCAGATTGAGTTCAGATCGCTGACGGGCTCGATACCCAGGGGTTCGGCCCCCTCCCACTGTCGCTTGTTCGAGTCATTGAAAATCACCGCATAGTCCCCTCGGGGGTCAAAGTCGGTGTCGGCAAGCGAGGGGTCATCGGCATATACCCCTGACACCTGCGCCGAGGGGCCGGAAGCACCCGGTGTTGAGTGGAACTCCACGGTCTCTCCCGCCGGTTTTCGACCACAAGCTGCGGCGATATACAGCACCGATAGTGCCAAAACTATGGTCGGCAAAATGCGCATCTTTGGTGATTTGTCATGGCTTACCATGCCACAAAGGTACAAATTTATTGCGTCATGCCCAACTAAAAACCCCGGACAAGCTATGTGCTTTGCCCGGGGCTTTTTGTCTGTTTTCTATCTCAAGGGATTGTTATCTCACTTATATGAGGAGATGTCTATGCGGTCAACTTTGTTGATGGTGCCAAGGTGGAAACCGGTGCTGTTCCAGGTCTCAACGGTGATGTCACCGGCCTTCTCAACACTGGCTTTCGAGCCCTCGGCATAGTTATAGCTTTTGTTGTCAACCACAACGTTGCCAAAGATGTTGTTGCCTTCAAAGGTGGGGAAAGCAAACTCTGCACCACCGCTGTGGCCGAAGGTAACCACCCCGTATCCTGACAGCTGGCTGAATTCATCGTCTGACATATCCAGAGCATACTCCTCGGTGGCCTCAGGCACCACGGCAAGACCGTTCTTGGTGAGCACGCAGTGGAAGACATATTGCCAACCTTTGAGTGCTGACACCTCAGGGAGTGCCACACTGTAATCACGACCGTCAATGGTGAGGACGGCGGTGACGTTGGCACCGGTATTGAGGGTGTTGAAGGGAGCTGCCCAAACTGCGGGCAACACGCCGTTGATACCTTGATCGCCGGCAATGGCGCTAACCGGGGCAGCAACAGTGCCGTATTCAGTAGCCGTAATGTTACCGCTGGTAACATTCAATGTACCCTTGCTGACGATGTACTTGTCGCTGACAAGTTTAATCGAGGTGATGTGGCCCTCGCCGCTGTAGCCCGACTTCTTGACATTGAAAGCAACCATAGCCTGGGCGTGCTTCATGTTAAGGGTGACGGTGTGCGTGGTGAAGCTGGCGGGCACGTAGTTACCTGAGTAGAGGAAGTCGGTCTGGGTATTGATGTCCACCGGAATCTTGGTGGGATCGGTGTTTGAGGCGCTGTAGGGGTAGTAGGCGAACAGGAATACGTTCTGGCCGTCCTTAACGCGCACCTCGGGGCTCATTACCCAGTTTGCACCCTGGCGGGTAGCCTTGACGCCCGATACCAGGTCAACAGCGTCGATTGAGCCGTAGGCCTTGGCATATACGTTCATTGCCTGCCCCTCAGAGAACTCTTTGATAAGGGCGCTTTTGGTATTGAGGACAACGTTGGTGCGGATTGTCACCAATTGGCCGTCACCGCTGTTGCCTGTGTTTCCCCCGTTGGGTTCATCCTTGCTGCTTGAGCAAGAGGCCAGCATGCCGCCGGCAATCGCCACGGCCGCTGCTATATATATATTCTTGATTGATTTCATCGCTATTATCGTGGTTTATATGCAGTCACCAACGGGTGGTCAACGTACAATGGTTAATGTCTTGGACTGTGAACCCTCGGTAAGGGTAACGGTGTTTTCGCCGTCAGAGAGGTCTGATGCCTTGAAGGTGAACACCGGAGAACGCTCAAGGCGACCCTGCGCAACCTTCACGCCATTGGCAGCCGATACCGAGTAATCGACGTTGAGACGGCTCTGTATCTTGAACTCGCCGGTTGTGCGGTCATAGCTCAGGGAGGTAGCCTCCTCAATAGAGCGCTTGGGCACGGTGGTGATGTCGTAGGTCGATGTCAATGACTCAGCTGAGCCGGCTACAGAAGCGATAATGCTGACGGTGTAGGGGGTCTGGGTCAGAGGCAGGCTCTGGGTAGTAACCATCAGATTGCCGTCCAGACGGAAGGGAATGTCATCATACGATGCGGTATTCTTGTTGTACGGGCCGCGAATCCTCAGCGAGTATTTTGCCAGGGGCTCCTCACCGTTGACGGTTATAAGGCCCACAGCTGTGCCGGCAGGCATGTCGGCATCCACAATGTGGTCTGAGAGGTCAATCGAGCGCAGCTCACGGTTGGGCGAACCGATGCCCACAACAACCACGTGGCCGGCATCATAGTTCATATTCATGCGTGAGTCGGCGAGGTTGTCAAGACGGAAGTATCCGTTGCCGACTCCGCCCCAGCCCCAGTTAACATGGTACATGCGGTTGCCGTTGTACCCGTCAACGTTGAATGAGTGGCCATAGTTACCCTTGGTGTCGATGGCATTGTACACAACGGCACGACCGGCGCTAAGCTCATTGAGGATAAGATTCTCCCAATCTCCCGTGTAGGATGAGCGCCAGTGGAACTTGACGTCGCGCTCTGAGTATCCGAAGTGGTCAACCAACGCCTCAGAGATGCGATTGACCTGTGACGAGGGGATACCTGACCCTTCAATGCCATAGTCCATTGAGACTGAGATACCGGCGTGGTAGAGCAGGCGTGCGGCCTCGCGATACTTGTCGCTATTGCCATTGATGATGTTGTCCCAGTTGTATTCCCTCTCGGCATCGAGCTCGGCTGTGATGCGCCCGAAGTTAGGGGAGGAATAATTAATTGAGCCCTTGGGTTGCGCCGGGTAGCGCTGCACCGACATAGCCTGGCTCATAGCCACGGCCACACACCCCACGACAGCCTGTCCTGACCCGTTTTTGGGGCAGTAATAGTTGAAGGGAGATGACTGGTCATACTGTGTTTGGATAAGTGGTTCAATGCGATTTGAGCCATCATCGGCACGAGAGGCGCCACGCAATTTTATGGGAGACTCCATACGTTGCCAACGGGTGTTGGCGATAACGTTCGGGGCCACCTTGATGGCAGAAATCTCACGTGTATAGGCACCGAGCATGTCGCGCATACCCAGCGGTATATTGTTACGGTCAATGCTTGACGAGGTGTTATAACCCAACACGGGCTCGGCCACGTCATCAGCAGAGACAATCACCCACCCGCGCGGGCTCATGTTAATTACATAGTAAGAGTCCGTGGCAGACACCACTTCCGAAACAGCAGCATTGATGCCTGTCTGATCCTGAAAGAAGGTCTGTGCCACAGCCTTTGCGCGCTCAACCGATACCGGGGTTGCGAAGGACGCACCGGCCACGGCAAGCAACGACATCATAGACACAATAGCTTTTTTCATTTCTAAAGAGATTGGGATGTTTTTGTCAATATTTGAATTCCTTTTTCCGGGCAATACCCTCACGGGGTCAACGCGGAAGAAGGGAGAAGCAAGTCGCTCTTTCCACTTCTAACGACAAATTTAGTAAAAAAATTGCAAACCAACAAGTTTTTTGTCCGCAAAAATGTCCTCTTTCCCCTTTTCCTGACATTTTTAAGGTTAAATAACTTCTGCGGTAACAGACCTCACTTCCTCCCGCCAATGAATCCATGAATCTCAAAACGGATTTTTGCATTTCTTGGGGCGTAATATTATCTTTGTGCACCAATATCAAATACTTTAAATCTTGTCTGTTATGAAATTTGCCGAAAGGGCCAACCGCATATTCTGGAACACCGTTCAACTTTACCACCAGACCGACGACGTTGATGCCGTCCCGGTAAACCCCTTTGATGAGGGGACGGTTGAGAGTGTTCTCTTCGCCAAAAACTGGATCGACACCGTTCAATGGCATCTTGAGGACATAATCCGCGACCCGCAGATCGACCCCGTGGCAGCCCTGGCGCTGAAACGCCGCATCGACAAGTCAAACCAGGACCGCACCGACATGGTTGAGGAGCTTGACAGCTACTTCCGTGAGCAGTACAAGGATGTAAAACCCGCCGAGGATGCGACCATCAACACCGAGAGCCCCGCGTGGGCCCTTGACCGCCTGTCAATCCTTGCGCTGAAGATTTTCCACATGGCTGCCGAGGTGAACCGCACCGATGCGTCACAGGAACATATCGACCGCTGCCGGGCAAAGTTGCAGGTGCTGCTTGAGCAACGTGAGGACCTCACTGACGCCATCGACACGCTGCTTGACGACATCGCCGCCGGCCGCAAGTACATGAAGGTTTATCGCCAGATGAAGATGTATAACGACCCGGCCACAAATCCCGTTCTCTATAAGAAATAAGCGCCTCGGTCGCTTCCCTTAATAAGGGTCGACGTCAAAGTGCAGGTGCACGCCATTCATTTTGCCGCCGGCGCCAAACTCCTCATACAACCCGCGCAGGTACTGCTTCACTACGGCCGGGGATGCTGAGGTCTCAACCTTTAGCATCAGGCGTTGTATAAACATGTTCTGGACGCGTGCCACGGGCGGCTCCTCGGGGCCTGAGACTCTTGTGCCGAACAGCTCGCGCAGCCGCCGGCCCCACTCCTGAGCCACAAGGGTGACGGTCTGGCGGTCGGGGTGCCGCAGGTATATATGTATTAATCTGGCAAAGGGAGGATAGTTGAAGGCCTTGCGCTCCTCAACCTCATGCCGATAGAACCCCTCATAGTCATGCCGGGTGACGTACTCAAACACGGGATGATTGGGTGTATAGGTCTGGATTGCCACCAGGCCGCGGTGCCCGGCCCGGCGCCCGGCTCGCCCGGCAACCTGGCTCATCATGTTGAAGGCACGCTCGGCGGCGCGAAAATCGGGCATGTGTATCATGGTGTCGGCATTTACAACCCCCACAACATCAACTTTATCAAAGTCCAGACCCTTGGTAACCATTTGTGTACCAACAAGTACCGAAGCCTTTCCGGCTGAAAAACGGTCAATAATCTTCTGATAGGCCTCCTTGTTGCGGGTGGTGTCGAGGTCCATGCGCAGAACATCTTTCTGCGGTATCATCGAGGCTATCTCCTCCTCGATTCGCTCGGTTCCATACCCCACGATTTCCAGCGCCGGCTCATGACAGTCGGGGCAGAGACGCGAAAAGTTGTAGATTGCCCCACAATAGTGGCATACAAGCTTGTTGAGGCCCTTGTGGTATGTAAGCGACACATCGCAATGCTCACACTTGGGCACGTATGCACACTGTTTGCAGCGTGCAATGGGGGCAAACCCTCGGCGATTAAGGAAAAGGATTGCTTGGCGACCGGCCTCCACGGTGTCGGCCACCAGGGTGCGCAACCTGTCGCTGAAGGTACCCGAGACGGCTCCCTGCTGACGCAACTTGCCCATATCTATAACCTCGATGGCCGGGAGTTCGACACCCCCGAAGCGCTCGGTGAGTTCAACCAGGCCGAACTTTCCCGACAAGGCTTTCCAGTAAGTGTCAATGGTGGGTGTGGCACTGCCCAACAGCACTTTTGCCCCGTGCATTGAGGCCAGCATCATTGCGGCATCGCGGGCATTGTATCGTGGCGCGGGATCCTGCTGCTTGTAGCTGGGTTCATGCTCCTCATCGACCACCACAAGGCCCAACTGGGCAAAGGGCAGGAACACCGACGAGCGGGCACCGATAACCACACACGGGCGATTGTCGGTGAGCATTCGGCGCCAGATTTCAACGCGCCGGTTGTCGCTGAACTTTGAGTGATAAATTATGACATCGTTGCCGAAGACGCGCTGCAAGCGTGCCGTGAGCTGCGTTGTCAGCGCAATCTCAGGCACCAGAAACAGTGCCTGTTGCTTGTTTTGCAACGCCTCGGCAATCAGGTGCATGTAAATCTCGGTTTTCCCTGATGAGGTAACACCCCTCAGCAACACCACATCCTTCTGCTTCCATGCCTGCAGAATTGCGTTACAAGCCATGGCCTGCGCCTCAGACAGCTGCGGTAGGGGTGCCTTCTTTACCTCGGGGAGGTTAAAGCGGCTGACACGGCGTTTGGTAACCTTTACCAATCCGCGCACGCGCAAAGCCTCGATTATGGCGGCAGACACGCCGGTGCGCTCTAAAAGGGCCGCACGTGTAACCTCGGTAATCGGCTGGCCGGCCGGCCGCATAAAGCCCGACATCTCGATGAGGCCCATCAGGGCTGTTTGCTGGCGCGGTGAGTTCTTGATGGCATCGAATGCCCGGCGTAACGCCTCGGCATCGCCGCGTGCCATAGCCGGCTCAACGATAACCTCGGTCTTGGCGGTATACCTCTCAACCAACCGTTCGTGCACATGCACTATCCC
>CAYMNF010000041.1:17383-19314 GCA_964391735.1 uncultured Bacteroides sp.
GCCATCCACTCCCAGAACTTAAGCTGGGGGTAACGCACCACGGGGCCGTCATCCAAAACGGCCTCAATCGGCTTTACGGTATAATTTCCCTGAGGCGGACGCGGTGAGATGCCCACCACAATGCCGGTGTAGAATTTGTTGCGCCCGAACGGCACAACAACACGGTGCCCGGGCACCGGTGCATTACCGGTGTCGGGCACTGCGTATGTAAACGTGCGGTGCAGAGGCAGAGGCAGCAATACCTCGGCGTACATCATGTCAGACGGTACTTAGAGGGTCGCCTCAGACGTTGCGTCCGTGGCAGTTCTTGAACTTTTTGCCTGAGCCGCAGGGACACGGGTCGTTGCGGCCGATCTTGGGAGCGGCCTTCACGGGTTGTGTGGGTCCTTGAGGACTGCCGGCGGCAGCGGCAGCACGGCGTTGGGCCTCAGCCTCAGGCGTGGCGGCCTTGTTGGTGCTGTACTGCGAGTAGTCGTTACGCTTCTCGGGGGCGGCTTGCTTAACCTCGGGGGCACTCTGCTCAGACTGTTGCTCGTTCTGCGGGATATAGATTTGCCCGCGCATCAACATTGACAATGCCTGGATGTTGAGCTTGTTGAGCATCAACTCAAACAGGTGCACACTCTCAATCTTGTAGATGACGAGGGGGTCTTTCTGCTCATAAGAGGCATTTTGTACCGACTGGCGCAGTTGGTCAAGTTCGCGCAAGTGCACCTTCCACAGTTCGTCAATATTCATCAGCAGGACAGCCTTCTGCCACTCCTTGACAATTGACGTGCCGTTGGTGTCGTATGCCTCCTTGAGCTGTACCACCAGGTTGAAGTATCGTTTGCCATCGGTCATGGGGACGGCGATACGGCCCTCCATGTTGCGGTTCTCCACACAGTCAACAATGACGGGGCGAGCAACCTCCATGATGCGTTGGCTCTTGCGTTCCATAGCCTCAGAGGCGGCCTTGTGGAGTTGGTCCATGGCCTCCTCTTTGGTCATCTTGCTGTATTCCTCAGCGGTGAAGGGCATCTCTATGGCCAGCGTCTTCAACACCTCCATGGCCATGTCGTCGTATGATGCCGGGGTGTCGTGGGTCATCACCACATTTTCAACATAGTCATAGAGCATATTGGCAATGTCGATGCCAATGCGCTCACCCAACAGGGCATGGTGGCGGCGTGAGTAGATGTATGAGCGCTGCTTGTTCATGACGTCGTCATACTCAAGCAGATGCTTGCGAATACCGAAGTTGTTCTCCTCAACGCGCTTTTGGGCCTTCTCGATTGAGTTGTCAACCATCTTGCTCTCAAGGCGCTCACCCTCTTTGAATCCCAGGCGATCCAGCATCTTCATGACGCGGTCGGTGGTGAAAAGGCGCATCAGTTGGTCCTCAAATGACACGTAGAAGACCGATGAGCCCGGGTCGCCCTGGCGGCCTGAACGTCCGCGCAGCTGGCGGTCGACACGGCGGCTCTCATGGCGCTCGGTACCGATGATGGCCAGACCACCGGCCTCCTTGACCTCGGGGGTCAGCTTGATGTCGGTACCGCGACCTGCCATATTGGTGGCGATGGTGACGGTGCCTTTGCGTCCGGCCTGGGCAACAATGTCAGCCTCCTTTTGGTGGAGCTTGGCGTTGAGCACATTGTGGGGGATATTGCGCATCTTGAGCATGCGGCTCAGAAGCTCTGAAATCTCAACCGAGGTGGTACCCACCAGAACCGGGCGTCCCTGTTCAACCATGCTCACCACCTCATCGATGACGGCATTGTACTTCTCCTTTTTGGTGCGATACACGCGGTCGCTGAGGTCCTCACGTGCTACCGGCCTGTTGGTGGGGATGGTAACAACATCCAGTTTATAAATATCCCAGAACTCACCGGCCTCGGTCTCGGCAGTACCGGTCATGCCGGCAAGCTTATGATACATGCGGAAGTAGT
>CAYMNF010000042.1:0-19005 GCA_964391735.1 uncultured Bacteroides sp.
GGACGGCCACATCACCACTTACACACAGGGCTCGTTTACCGACCTGTGCCGTGGCCCGCACATCCCCAACACCGCCCCTATCAAGGCTGCCAAAGTGATGTCGCTGGCCGGTGCATACTGGCGTGGCGATGAGAAACGCAACCAGCTGACCCGCGTCTACGGTATCACCTTCCCGAAGAAGAAGATGCTCGATGAGTATCTGCAGTTGTTGGAGGAGGCCAAAAAACGTGACCACCGCAAACTTGGCAAGGAGATGGAACTGTTTGCCTTCTCGCCGCGCGTGGGTGCCGGTCTGCCTCTGTGGCTGCCCAAAGGAGCTGCCCTGCGTGACCGTCTGGAACAATTCCTGCGTAAAATCCAGAAACAGTATGGCTACCAACAGGTTATCACCCCCCATATCGGCAACAAGCAGCTATATGTGACCTCAGGCCACTATGCAAAATACGGCAAAGACTCCTTCCAACCCATTCATACCCCTGAGGAGGGTGAGGAATACCTGCTCAAGCCGATGAACTGCCCTCACCACTGTGAGATTTTCCGCGCCCTGCCGCGCTCATATCGTAACTTGCCCCTGCGTCTGGCTGAGTTTGGAACGGTATACCGCTATGAACAGAGCGGCGAGCTGCACGGACTGACCCGCGTGCGCGGCTTTACGCAAGACGATGCCCACATTTACTGTGCCCCCGACCAAATCAAGGATGAGTTCCTGAAGGTTATGGATATTATCCTTTACATCTTCAAGGCCCTCAAGTTTGACAACTATGAGGCACAGATATCATTGCGCGACCCCGAGCATAAAGAAAAATACATCGGCTCTGATGAGAATTGGGCCCTGGCCGAGCAGGCCATCATTGAGGCTTGCGAGGAGAAAGGGCTGAAAGCCCGCACCGAGTTGGGTGAGGCCGCTTTCTACGGCCCGAAACTGGACTTCATGGTACGTGACGCCATCGGCCGCCGTTGGCAACTTGGCACAATCCAGGTTGACTATAACCTGCCCGAGCGCTTTGAGCTTGAATACACCGGTGCTGACAACCAGAAGCATCGCCCGGTGATGATTCATCGCGCACCTTTCGGGTCAATGGAACGCTTTGTGGCCGTGCTGCTTGAGCACACCGCCGGGCACTTCCCCCTGTGGTTGGCTCCCGAGCAGGCCGTCATCCTCCCTGTCAGCGAAAAATTCAACGACTATGCCCATAAAGTCCGTAAAGAACTTGAGGACCTTGAAATCCGTGCCGTTGTTGATGACCGCAACGAGAAACTGGGGCGCAAAATTCGCGACAATGAGCTGAAAAGAGTACCCTATTTGCTGATTGTAGGCGAAAAAGAGCAAGAAAACGGCGAAATTTCTGTAAGAAAACAGGGCGAGGGTGATAAAGGTTCGCAGAAAATTACTACCTTTGCGCAGAATTTGGCACGTGAGGTTGCTGACCTTACGTCCCAACCACTTGTATAACAACACTGAATGGCAAAAAAACCTTTCCATCCCGGCCCGGCCAAACGCCCCGGAGGAGGCGCACGCACACCGCATGGACGTGCACCGCAACGTGACAACCGTGACCCCTATGCAATCAATGATCGCATACGCGCTCGTGAGGTTCGCCTCGTGGGCGACAATATCACCCCCGGTATCTACCCCATTCAGCAGGCCCTGAATATTGCCATGGAGCAGGAGCTTGACCTCATAGAGATCAGCCCCACCGCCGATCCCCCCGTGTGCAAGATTCTGGATTATTCCAAGTTCCTGTATCAGCAGAAAAAACGCCAGAAGGAACAAAAAGCCAAAGCCACCAAAGTTGTTGTCAAGGAGATACGCTTCGGTCCGCAGACCGATGAGCATGACTACAACTTCAAGCTGAAGCATGCCATAGGTTTTCTGCAAGAAGGAGCAAAGGTCAAAAGCTATGTCTTCTTCAAAGGCCGCTCAATTCTGTTCAAGGAACAAGGTGAGGTGCTGCTGTTACGCTTTGCCCAGGACCTTGAAGAATATGCCAAGGTTGAACAGTTGCCGGTGCTTGAGGGCAAGCGCATGATAATAATGTTGGCCCCCAAAAAGAAAGCTGACAAACCAAAGGCCGAAAAGCCCAAAGCCGCACCCTCAGCGGATGCCGACAATGACAAAACCCAGGAGTAAAAAACAATGATGCCTTCGCCACCACAGGCAAAAGGCCATTCGAATAACTTTCAAATCATCTAAACAACACAAAAAGATGCCTAAAATCAAGACGAATTCCGGTTCAAAAAAGAGGTTCGCCCTTACCGGAACCGGTAAAATCAAAAGGAAGCACGCTTACCACAGCCACATCCTGACCAAAAAGACCAAAAAGCAGAAAAGGAACCTTGACAAGTTCGCTATTTTGGACAAGACCAATGTAAGCCAGGTAAAAGAGCTTCTGGGCCTGAAAGCCTGACATTAACCCACGCCCCCTCCCCTCAACGAATCTCCCCTCAACAAGTTAATTCGATAAATCATTTCATTAACCGGGTGTTCGGCACCAAAGTGCAGCAGGACTGCGCTGCCGCCGGCACTGCAACAAACAAACAACAATGCCAAGATCAGTCAACCACGTCGCTTCACGCGAACGTCGCAAAAAGATTCTTAAACTTACCCGTGGATACTTCGGTTGCCGTCGCAACGTTTGGACTGTAGCCAAAAACACATGGGAGAAAGGTCTTACCTACGCCTACCGCGATCGTAAGGATAAAAAGCACAACTTCCGCGCCCTGTGGATACAGCGTATCAACGCAGCCGCTCGCGAGCATGACCTCAGCTACTCAAAACTGATGGGCCTTATCCACAAAAGCGGTATCGAAATCAACCGCAAAGTATTGGCCGACCTTGCCCTCAACAACCCCGCCGCTTTCAAGGCAGTTGTTGAGAAAGTAAAGGCTCAGGCTTAACTCTATCTTTCATAACACAGCTTGCAGGGGCCGTCTAACACAAAACCGTTGGACGGCCCTTTTCTCACAACGTCCAGCCATCTTCTTGAAATCATGTGCGATAAGAAAGAGTGCATTGACATACTCAGAAAAAACAGCACACGAATTCGGCAAGAATTCGGTGTAACCTCGCTGTCGGTATTTGGCTCAGTAGCCCGTGGTGAAAACAAACCGGACAGTGATGTGGATATTCTGGTTGAGATGCCTCCCAAGATGTTAATGGTCTGTGCTCTGAAAGATTTTCTTGAGACCCTGCTTTCATCTTCGGTTGATTTAATACGTCGACACTCGCATCTTTCCTCAAAATTCTTAAATCAGATTTCCCGAGATGTCATTACCATATTCTGAGGAGGATATACTACAGGCTACAATTACTCTTGAGAATGTTGCTGAAACTATATCCCAATTAATTGATTGGAACTACAACGTTTCATCAACTGATTTTTATTATGCTTCACAAAACGGTATGCAATTGCTTGCTGCTAATTGTACACTGATTACTGCGATAGGTGAAGGCATAAACCGCGTGCAACGTATCCTCCCCGGGTTTCTCACCTCCTACTTCCCTGACACACAGTGGCGTGCTATCATAGGCATGCGCAATCATATTGCCCACGGATATTTTGAGGTTGATGCTGAGATTATTTTTGATGTTGTAAAAAATGACATACCCCAACTACAAACGACAATACAACAAGCAATTAGCATCTTAAATTCACCGGAAAATAAAGCTTAGGCTTTTACTAAAGTTGATATTGTATTTGAACAAGAAAATGTAATTTTGCAGTTATGAAGGTAAAAAAGGTAACTAATTTTCTCCTGGCAATGGTTTTTTGTCTGTCAGGAGCCCTAAGTACTAATGCACAAACAACACCGTCAATGACAAAAATAGAAGTTGAAACCACCCTCGGCAATTTTGTAGTGGGTTTGTATAATGATACACCCAAGCACCGTGACAATTTCCTGAAACTGGTTAAAGAAGGATACTATAACGGGCTGCTATTTCACCGTGTAATCAGGGACTTTATGGTGCAGACCGGCGACCCTGACAGCCGCGATGCAGCCCCGGGACAGTCCCTGGGAGCCGGCAGCCCGGACTACCTGATTGATGCCGAGATTCTTTTCCCCCAACATATCAACAAACGCGGAGCACTTGCTGCCGCGCGCACCGCTGACCAGGTTAACCCCGAGCGCAAGTCCAGCGGCAGCCAGTTCTATGTTGTAACCGGTAACAAGTCCTCTGATGCAGAGCTTGACCAGTATGAACAATACCACAACCGAGAGCAGATGCAGGCAATCTTCAACCAAAAGGCACAAGCACACATGGACACCATCCGCTCAATGATTAACGCTCACGATGAGGCCGGCCTGCAAAAGCTGCAAGAACAGCTGCAAGAAGAGACCTTCAAAGAGGCCAAGGAACACCCCTTTAAATACACTGATGAACAGCGTGCTATATATCGCGAGCAGGGAGGCGCACCCCACCTCGACGGCGCATATACCGTTTTTGGCGAGGTGTTGCAGGGAATGGACGTTGTTGAAAAAATAGAGGGGGTGCAAACTGACAAAAATGACCGTCCTAAAGAAGATGTAAGGATAATTTCAATGAAAATTCTGAACTGACAGAGCACCCTCTCAATGAATGCGGTAACAAGATTCACCCTTGACAACGGTTTGCGCGTTGTGCACCGCTATGACCCGCTGACGGCCATGGCAAACATAAACGTGGTGTATGATGTTGGAGCGCGCGACGAGGCTCGACACCTCACCGGCATGGCTCACCTCTTTGAACACCTCATGTTCAGCGGCAGTATCAATATTCCCCGCTTTGACGAAGCCATTGAGCGTGCCGGCGGCTTTAACAACGCGTGGACCAGTCAGGACTTTACCTCCTTTTACAGCTCAGCCCCGGCGGTGAATGTCGAGACCCTCTTTTGGTTGGAAAGTGACAGGATGCTGGGATTGAACTTCAGCCAAGAGAACCTTGACGTGCAACGCAGTGTGGTGATTGAGGAGTTCAAGCAAGTGTGCCTCAACCGCCCGTACGGTACTGTCAGTCACCACCTCAACAAAATGTTATACGGGGACCACCCTTATAGCGTCCCGGTGATAGGCCGCTCGATTGAGGAGTTGGAACATGTTACCCTTGATGATATACGCAACTTCTTCTTCAGCCATTACGCTCCGAACAATGCCGTCCTGTCAATTGACGGGAATATAACGCTTGACCGGGCACGCAGTCTCACCGAAAAATACTTCGGGCCAATAAGCAGGCGTGAGATAGCCCCTCGCATTCATCCCTCGCCCGAGCCGTTGACACACCCGGTGCGCGAGCAGATGCAGGGATTGGGTGCCCAGACCATGGTTATGATTGCCTTCCCGATGGGAGATATCAATAGTCCGGAATTTATCCCGCTTGACCTTGTCAGCGACATAATGGCCTCAGGCGACTCATCACGTTTGTTACGCAACCTTGTGATGCGCGGGGACCTGTTCTCAAAAGCAGATGCGTCGATTGCCGGAACAGTTGAGGAGGGGTATTTTCTGCTGCGTGGGCTCTTACTCGAGGACAGCCCCCAGGCTGTTGAACGTGCTGAAAAAGAACTGATAGCCGAGGCTGTGAAGATTGCCGACAGTGGAGTAACCGACTTTGAGTTGCAACGTGCTCTGAATCGTTATGAAAGCAACAACACTTTTTCACAGATAAACAGCCTGGAACGCTGCCGTCAGACAGCCGACGCAGAGATTCGCGGACAACGTTTAGAGGATATGGTGGGCATTTATCGCCGGACAACCACGCAGCAACTGCAACAGGCCGCTAAAAAAACGTTTGACACGCAGCGCACTGCCATCCTGGTGCATCGTCCTCTTCAATAAAATCTCAATTCTTTCCTCACATAGTAAACTTTTCCTCATTTAGTTTGTCAAAAAGATATACGGACCACCAACTATTTGTTAAGGATGAGAACGAAAGCTAAACTTGTGAGGAGATTACTTTTATCAGCTGTGGCGGCAGTTTCGCTGACATCATGCGGGGCTCTATGGAGCGTCACCGATGACAGCTATATGTACCCCTCAGGTTACTATTATAACTATGGCTATGGCCCTGCTCAGCCCCCGATAGTGGGCAACGGCCCGGGTAGTATCTATCCCGGTACCCCTCCCCCGCCCCCGCCGGTATCTGTGCCTGCCCCACCGCCTAATAACAACCCCTCATACGGCAAACCGGGCAACAACGGCAACGGGCCTCAAAATCCCATTCCTAACCTTCCGCCTACCGGCAACAACAATAACCAGGGAGGTTATCGCCCGGCCCTGTCAGGCGGCGGAAACAACAATAACGGGGGCGGCAATAGCGGAGGCACCCCTCCCAACTACGGACGTCATTAATGCCTCATTAACCCAAATTCCGGAATTATGATTGCACTTTCAATATTAGCATTTGTCTTTGCTGCAATAGCCCTTTGGCGCGGATTTGTATCATGCCGCTGGGCCATAGTGCCGGCAATGATAGCCACGGCCTTGGGATTCGCGGCCACCCGTACCCTCCCGGCCGGAACGGTCTCAACCTTCTCATTCATCATGTGGGAATGTTGCGGCATAATTGTCCTTGGCCTGAGCATTTTGCTGCCCAAAGGGGTCAGCACAAGCCGCAATGGCGTTGGATACCTAATGGGAGCGGGGGTTGCAGGTGGACTGTTAGGGTGGGCCCTCTCACAACAGTGGATTGTGTTAGGCGTAATCATCGGTGTCCTGTTGGGTTCTCTGGCATACGTGTCCACCCCGGCCGGTAAGCACATTGAGCGTTTCTCAGCCGAGTACATGCAATACCTCAGCGCCAAGGGCCTCCCCGCAGCCGTTATCGTGGCTATGGCTTTGATATCAACGGTCTGGGGTATAGCTGCGCTTAATCCCGTTCCCTGACACCCTCTCCGCTACCTACTGTTTTCACTATCTGTCAAAGATGTCAAAAATTAAAATCTTTCTTATAACGCTGCTGATCTCAACTGTTGGTTGCTCTGTCGCCCGGGGTGCTACAGCCAATAATAAAATCTTGCCCCAGCTGAAGCGTGAGATCCCTGACTTGGCTAAAATCAAGCGGGAAATCACCGACCCGACCTCAAAATACTACTACCCGAGGTTGATGAAAGAGTTTCTGAAGAATGACACCTTGATGAAACTTGACAAATTCAGGCACCTGTACCTCGGATACATGTTTCAGGAGGACTATGACCCATACCGCTCAAGCCAGCATCCCGTAACCTTTGACGGCAGTGCCCGCCCCTCACGTGAAGAATGCGACAAGATTATTGCCGAAGCCGATGTAGCGCTTGCCGACAATCCCCTGGACCTGCGGCAGATGATAATGAAGATTAATGCACTTAGGCAAAAAGGTAATACCCCCCTTGCATCCATCTGGCAATATAAACTCAACTATCTGCTCATGGCCATAATCTCTACCGGGACAGGATTGGATGAAGACTCGGCGTGGTATGTGGTTGAGCCGTCGCATGAGTATGTGCTGTTGAACATGCTCAACTACATGATACAGGGGCAGCCAATCATCTTTGACCCGTGCTATGAGTATGTTATCGTAACAGACACACGTGGCAACGAGAAAGGCGGCTACTATTTCAACATCGGCCCCATGATTGAGGAATATTACAGAAAGCACCCCGAGGAGCTTGCCATGCCTGTCGAGGAGGATATTGATGATGCAGAATAACGATTTTAACCCATAGAGCACCGGCCCGGTCCGGTGCTTTTTCATTATGAAAAATCACATACCTCGGCGTGCCGGAAACTGCAGGTGGCCGGCGTCAAAATTTCATAGAAAATAAGAACAATTTCGGGTAAATTTACCCGGTGAAAAGATTGGAAAATTAGGGAAATTCTTTTATCTTTGCAGGGTAAATAAGCCCCTGAATGGGGTTAAAAACTGAAGAAAAAACATCCATACTTATATGGCAGAGAACGAAGAATACGGCGCGAGTTCCATCCAAGTGCTTGAAGGCCTTGAGGCGGTAAGGAAGCGCCCGGCAATGTACATTGGCGACATCTCGGAGAAAGGATTGCACCACCTGGTTTATGAGGTTGTGGACAACTCTATTGACGAGGCCTTGGCCGGACATTGCACCCACATTGATGTTACCATCAATACCGATGAATCCATCACCGTCGTTGACAATGGCCGCGGTATCCCGGTTGATATGCATGAGAAGGAGCACAAGTCAGCCCTTGAGGTTGTGCTGACGGTGTTGCATGCCGGCGGCAAGTTCAACAAGGACAGCTACAAGGTGTCTGGCGGTCTGCACGGTGTCGGTGTCAGCTGTGTCAATGCCCTTTCAGACCGGCTGGTTGCCCAGGTACGTCGCAACGGCAAAATTTACCGCCAGGAGTACTCTTGCGGCAAACCCCTGACCGAGCTTGCTATTGTGGGCGAAACGTCAGACACGGGTACATCAATCACCTTCCACCCGGACCCCGCCATCTTCACCGTTACGCATTATGACTATACCACTTTGGCAAACCGTTTGCGTGACCTGGCATACCTGAATGCGGGAATTACCCTGACGCTGACCGACATGCGCACTCTTGACGAGAACGGCATGCCGCGCCGCGAGGTCTTCTACTCAAAAAACGGATTGAAGGAGTTTGTGCAGTATATTGACCAGCGCAAAGAACCCCTGATACCCGATGTAATACACCTTGACACCGAACGAAACGGCATACCCGTGGAGGTGGCACTGACATACAACACCTCCTTCAACGAGAATGTCTATTCATACGTCAACAACATCAACACCATTGAGGGTGGTACTCACCTCACAGGTTTTCGTCGCGGTCTTACCTCAACGCTGAAGAAATATGCCGAGGACAACAAGATGCTTGAGAAAGCCAAGGTCGAGATTTCAAGCGATGACTTTCGTGAGGGTCTCACTGCCGTTGTCTCGGTTAAGGTTATGGAACCCCAGTTTGAGGGGCAGACCAAGACCAAACTCGGCAACAGCGAGGTTATCGGAGCCGTGCAGGTTGCCGTGAGTGAGGCCCTGCGCAACTTCCTTGAGGAGCATCCCAAGGAGGCCCGTACAATTGTCGAGAAAGTTATCGTGGCCGCCCAGGCGCGCCATGCAGCCTACAAAGCCCGTACAGCCATCCAACGCAAGAGCCCGCTGTACAGCGGTGGTCTGCCCGGAAAATTGGCTGACTGTTCAAGCCGCACGGCTGAGGACTGCGAGCTGTTTATTGTGGAGGGTGACTCGGCAGGCGGTACTGCAAAACAGGCACGCAATCGCAAGATACAGGCCGTGCTCCCCATACGAGGCAAGATCCTCAACGTTGAGAAGGCCATGGAACATAAGATTTTTGAGAATCAGGAAATCACGAGCCTTTTCCGCGCCCTGCGTGTCACCATAGGCACCCCCGATGACCCCAAAGAAATCAATATCTCAAAGATAGCCTATCACAAGGTCATTATCATGACCGATGCCGATGTTGACGGCTCGCATATCGATACCCTGCTGATGACCTTCTTCTTCCGCCGTATGCGCCCCGTTGTTGAACAGGGTTATCTGTATCTTGCCACCCCGCCCCTCTATAAGTGCGAACGCGGCAAGGTCAAGGAATACTGCTGGACCGAGGCCCAACGCCAGGCATTCATTGACAAGCATGGCCCCCAGACGCGCGTGCAACGCTACAAAGGTCTTGGTGAGATGAGCGAGCAGGAGCTGCGCGACACCACCATGGACCCCGAGCAGCGCCTGTTGAAGCAGGTTACCATCAGCGATGCCGCTGAGGCTGACCGTGTCTTCTCAATGCTGATGGGCGAAGATGTGGCCCCACGCCGTGAGTTTATCGAGCAAAACGCCAACTACGCAAATATCGATGCCTGAGGCATTGAAGAAAATATCACAAAAGCGTGTCGCTCAACGGGCGGCACGCTAACTTTTTGCCCTTCCCAATCGTTATTATTACATAACCATTAGAATAGAAGCCCAATGACATCACGTTCAACCGGCAAAACAACTGTTAAAAACGTCAAAGAGAGGGTAAGACAATACGTCTCAAATCAAGGAAAACAGACGTTTAATTATCGTATAGTATCCGCCGCGATTAATGCAAAGTCGCCGGCACTTTTACGCGCCGTAGCCATGACCCTTGCCGAGATGGCATACGACGGCGAAATAATTGAAGTTTCTCCGGGCAAATACAAGGCCCTGCAACTGTCAACGGTGATGACCGGCACATTCATGCGCCGCAGCAACGGCAAAAACTCGGTCGTTGTGGACGTTGAGGAGGGTGCCAACCCCGAGGATGCCGAGACAATATTTGTTGCCGAGCGAAACTCGATGCACGCCCTCAACGGCGACCGTGTGCGCATAAGCCTTGCTGCAAACCGCCGAGGCTCTGAGCAAGAAGCCGTTGTCGAGGAAATCCTCGAGAAGAAATATCAGACTTTCATCGGTACCCTGAAGGTTGAAAAACATTTTGCCATACTTGAGACCGACAGCAAATTCCTTGCACAAGATATATTTATCCCCAAGACTAAACTCAAGGGAGGCAAAAGCGGCGACAAGGCCGTGGTTGAGATAACGCGCTGGAACGATGATGAGAAGAATCCTCGTGGCCAGGTTGTTGATATCCTTGGACCTGCCGGAGGCAAGGATGCCGAGATGCATGCCATACTTGCTGAATTCGGCTTGCCCTACCGCTATCCTGCTAATGTCGAAAAAGCAGCCGAAAAAATTGACGCCGGCATAACCCCCGAGGTTATCGCCAAAAGGATAGATATGCGCGGGGTAACAACCTTTACCATAGACCCCGCTGATGCAAAGGACTTTGACGATGCCCTGTCAATACGCAACTTGCCAAACGGCAACATTGAGGTTGGTGTGCATATTGCCGATGTAACGCACTATGTGCATCCCGAGACGTTGCTTGACCGAGAGGCTGAGGACCGCGCCACCAGTGTATACCTTGTTGACCGCGTTGTGCCCATGCTTCCCGAGCACCTCAGCAACGGCATCTGTTCACTGCGCCCAAACGAGGAAAAACTCACCTTCTCTGTAATATTTGAACTGGACAACAAAGCCAATATCCTGGACTACAAGATAGCCCGCACGGTGATTTGTTCAGACCGTAGGTTTACCTACGAAGAGGCTCAGAACGTCATCGAGACCGGGAAAGGGGACTTTGCACGTGAGATTCTCACCCTTGACTCTCTGGCAAAACTGCTGCGCAAGCGTCGTTTTGACGAGGGCGCCATGGAGTTTGACCGCGCTGAGGTCAAGTTCAAGATTGACGAAAACGGCAAGCCCGTTGATGTCTTTTTCAAGGAGTCAAAAGATGCCAACAAACTCATTGAGGAGTTTATGCTACTGGCAAACCGCACAGTAGCCACCGCAATCGGCAAGACTAAAGGCAAAAAGGGCAGCAAGGCGTTTGTCTATCGTGTTCACGACAATCCCGATCCCGGCAAATTGGCCGACCTGTCAGCATTGGCCCGTCAATTCGGCTACAAGGTGAAGACCTCCGGTTCATCTAAAGAAATCAACCGGTCCCTCAACAAGATGCTCGGACAACTTAAAGGGCGCGGTGAGGAAAACTTCCTGTCAACGGTAGCCATCCGCACCATGGCCAAGGCAGTGTACTCCACCAGCAACATCGGTCACTATGGCCTTGCATTTGATTATTACACACACTTCACGTCGCCCATACGTCGCTACCCTGACATGATGGTGCACCGGCTGTTGGCACGCTATCTTGAAGGCGGCCGCAGCGTCAACGCAGCGAAACTTGAGGACAGGTGTAAACACTGCAGCGACATGGAGCAACTGGCAGCAAACGCTGAGAGAGCTTCGATAAAATACAAGCAGGTTGAGTTTATGCAAGACCATATCGGCAAAACCTATAGCGGCGTCATCTCAGGTGTGACGGAATGGGGCCTGTATGTCGAGCTCAACGAGAACCTGTGCGAGGGCCTTGTTCCTGTGCGCGACCTGCAGAATGATTACTATGATTTTGATGAGAAAAACTATTGCCTGATAGGCCGTCGCACCGGCACACGGTATCGCCTCGGCGACCAGGTAAACGTAAAGGTAGCAAGGGCTGACCTGGCTAAGAAGCAGCTTGACTTCACTCTGTTGCAAGACACAGGCAACCCCGATGCCCCCCTGCCCACGGTCAAAGAGGTTCTGCGTAGTGGCGGACGAACCAAACACCGCACCCGTGGCGGCAACAAACGTCGCTCAAACCGATAAATTAGTTTTCAAACTTATACAGATTTAAAGCGAGGTGAACTGACAATTCCATCCATGTCAGTTCACCTTGCTTTATTATGCCCGGCCCCACTGAAACAGTAAATTTTTCAGGCTTAAACCCCGAGGATTTTCTGTTTGGTTGTTTGGTGTGCTTTTGGTATTTTTGCACTTGAAACCTTAGAAAATTTTCCATGGAAAACTATGCTCAAAAGCCACTGACACTCGATGCCACATTGCCCGAGATGCCAAAGTTTGTAGAAGGAATACGCCGCGCCCCCGACCGCGGATATACCCTTGACAAAGCCCACACAGAGACAGCCCTGAAGAACGCCCTGCGCTACGTCCCCAAAGAACTGCACGCCACCCTGGCCCCTGAGTTTTTGGAGGAACTGAAGACCCGCGGCCGCATCTATGCCTATCGCTATCGTCCCGAGGGTGACCTCAAGGCAAAACCGGTTGATGAGTACAAGGGTAACTGTCTGGCCGGCAAGGCTTTCCAGGTAATGATTGACAACAACCTGTGCTTTGATGTTGCCCTGTACCCCTATGAGCTTGTAACGTATGGCGAGACAGGCCAGGTATGCCAAAACTGGCTGCAATATCAGCTGATAAAGAAATATCTTGAGGAGCTGCACGATGACCAGACCCTTGTGGTGGAAAGCGGTCATCCCTTAGGCCTGTTCCCCTCAAGCCCCCACGCCCCGCGCGTCATCATCACCAATGCCATGATGGTCGGCATCTTTGACAACCAGAATGACTGGCATGAGGCCATGCAGATGGGTGTTGCCAACTATGGCCAGATGACAGCCGGCGGCTGGATGTATATTGGTCCGCAAGGTATCGTCCATGGTACGTTCAACACACTTCTGAACGCCGGCCGCCTGAAATTGGGTATCCCCGAGCATGATAACCTCAAAGGGCGCCTGTTTATATCCTCGGGCCTTGGTGGCATGAGCGGCGCACAGCCCAAAGCTGCCGAGATAGCGGGAGCTGTCGCCATCATTGCCGAGGTTGACAAATCACGCATCGAGACACGCCATTCTCAGGGATGGGTAAGCAAGGTCACTGACAGCATACCCGAGGCCTTTGCTTGGGCACATGAGGCTATGAAGAAAGGCGAACCCCTGTCAATAGCTTACCATGGCAACGTGGTAGACCTGCTGGACTATGCAATCGAGCACAACGAGAAGGTTGATTTGCTCAGTGACCAGACATCATGCCACGCCCAATATGACGGCGGATATTGCCCGCAGGGACTGACGTTTGAAGAGCGCACACAGATGTTGCATGACGACCCCGCCGAGTTCCGTCGCCGCGTCGATGAGTCACTGAAACATCACTTTGAGGTCGTTAAAGAGCTGGTGAACCGCGGCACATATTTCTTTGACTATGGCAACGCCTTCATGAAGGCGATATATGACGCCGGGGTTAAAGAGATTTCACGCAACGGAGTTGATGACAAGGACGGATTTATCTGGCCCTCATACGTTGAGGATATTATGGGCCCGATGCTGTTTGACTTCGGCTATGGCCCCTTCCGCTGGGTATGCCTCTCAGGGAAGGATGAGGACCTGCGCAAGACCGACCTGGCGGCCATGGAGTGTATTGACGTTGACCGCCGCGGGCAAGACCGCGATAATTACAACTGGATTCGCGATGCCGAAAAGAACAATCTGGTGGTTGGCACCAAGGCACGTATCCTGTATCAGGACGCCGCCGGTCGTCTGAAAATAGCCCTGAAGTTCAACGAGATGGTGCGCAACGGCGAGATTGGGCCGGTGATGCTGGGACGTGACCACCATGATGTCAGCGGCACCGACTCCCCCTTCCGTGAGACCTCAAACATCAGGGACGGTTCCAATGTCATGGCTGACATGGCCGTGCAATGCTTTGCCGGCAACTGCGCCCGCGGTATGAGCATGGTAACCCTGCATAACGGTGGCGGCGTTGGCATCGGTAAAGCAATCAACGGTGGATTCGGCATGCTGTTGGACGGTAGCGAACGCGCTGACGAAATCCTGAAGAAAGCAATGCTCTGGGATGTAATGGGCGGTGTAGCACGTCGCTCATGGGCCCGCAACGAAAATGCCATGTCAACGGTTGAAGAGTGGAACCGCGAGCATGCCGTTGACGGCTTCCTGATAACCGAGCCTCAGCTTGCTGACGAAGATTTAGTTAAAGACTTGGTTTCCAAGATGTAACTTCCTGAAAATTAAAAACTCCAAAATACGATATTTCCCTGAAAATGAAACAGATAATTGAGTGCGTACCCAATTTCAGCGAAGGGCGCGACCATGCAGTTATCAATGCCATAGTTGATGCAATAAAGAAAGGCGGCAAAGTTAGCCTGCTGGATGTTGATCCCGGCGAAGCCACCAATCGCACAGTTGTAACCTTTGTCGGCGAGCCGCAAGATGTCCTTGATGCCGCCGTGCGGGGTGTCAAAAAAGCCGCCGAACTCATTGACATGCGCAAGCACCACGGAGCACACCCGCGCATGGGTGCCACCGACGTTTGCCCCCTTATCCCGGTTAGCGGCATAACCCTTGAGGAGTGCGCCGAGCTGGCTCGCCAACTGGCAAAACGCATAAGCGATGAGGTTGGGGTCCCCACCTATTGCTATGAGGCCGCCGCTTTTACCCCTGAGCGCAAAAACCTTGCCGTGTGTCGCCAAGGTGAGTATGAGGGGCTGGCTGAACGTCTGGGCAAACCCGGCCAGGGAGCAGACTTTGGCGACCGTCCCATGGACGAGGCGGCCGCTCGCACCGGTGCCACAGCCGTGGGTGCACGCGACTTCCTGATTGCCGTCAACTTCAACCTCAATACCACCTCAACCCGCCGTGCCAATGCCATAGCCTTTGACGTACGTGAGAAAGGCCGCCCCAAACGCGAGGGTGGAAAACTCACCGGCAAACCCCTGAAAGATGAGAACGGCAAGCCGATAATGATACCCGGCACCCTCAAGGGCACAAAAGCCATTGGCTGGTTCATTGATGAGTATGGCATCGCCCAGGTGTCAATGAACATCACCGACATGGGTCAGACTCCCCTAGAGAAGGCGTTTGACGAGGTGAGCCGTGCAGCACGTGAACGCGGCATAAGGGTTACCGGCACCGAGATTGTTGGCCTTGTTCCCAAACGTGCCATCATTGATGCCGGCAAGCATTACCTGCGCATGCAACAACGGTCACTGGGTATCCCCGAGAGCGAAATCATAAAAATAGCCGTAAAATCAATGGGGCTGGATGAGCTTAAACCCTTCAATCCCAAAGAGAAGATTATCGAATATATGCTTGAGGGGGATAAAAAACCGGGTCTTGTTGACATGACCCTGCGCGGCTTTGCCGATGAGACTGCCTCAGAGTCGCCGGCACCCGGCGGCGGCTCGATTGCGGCATATATGGGAGCCTTAGGGGCAGCCTTGGGAACAATGGTTGCCAACCTGTCAGCACATAAAGCCGGATGGGATGACCGTTGGGAAGAGTTCTCAGCAGTTGCCGAGCAAGGTCGCGACATTATGGAGAGACTGTTGACGTTGGTTGATGAGGACACCGAGGCATTTAACCGCATAATGGCGGTCTTTGCCATGCCCAAAAAGACCGATGAGGAAAAGGCTGCCCGCGCCGCCGCCCTTGAGGAGGCGACCCTGTATGCTACGCAGGTTCCCTTGCGCACCATGAAGACCGCCTTTGAGGCCTTTGACGTCGTAGAGGAGATGGCAGTGAAAGGAAACCCGGCCTCGGTAAGCGATGCCGGCGTAGGCGCTTTGGCCGCACGTGCCGCTGTGCTCGGCGCATGGCTGAATGTTCGCATAAACGCCGCCGGGCTGAAGGACCGTGCCAAGGCTGACGAACTGTTGGCCGAGGCCAAGAGAATAGCCGATGAGGCCAACCTTCGCGAAACCGCGATTATGAAGACCGTCACTGACGTTATTGAAAAATAACTCCAACATGGGTAACCTCAGGATAATAAATGCCAACCTCTTTACCCCTGTCGGGCACAGTATGCTCAAGGGGAAAGAGATGGGCTCACTGCTGCATATCGAGAATGCGGTGGTTGAAGCCCGCGACGGACGCATCACTTTTGTCGGCCCTGCCAAAGATGCACCCGCGGCTCCCTCTGATTGCCAAGTAATCGATGCCGGGGGGCGCGTGCTGATTCCCGGATTTGTCGACTCACATACCCACCTGATTTTCGGCGGATACCGCCCTGATGAGTTTTCCTGGCGCCTGAAGGGTGACTCATATATGAGCATCATGGAACGAGGCGGGGGGATACAGTCCACCGTCAATGCCACGCGCGGCGCCACCGTTGAGCAATTTGTGGCAAAAGCAAAATGGTTTCTTAACCGCATGGCTGAGATGGGCGTAACCACCGTTGAGGCCAAAAGCGGGTATGGCCTTGAAACCGCAACCGAGTTGCACATGCTTGATGCCATACATGGCCTGGCAACCGACCCCGAGCGCAAGCAACGTGTTGTGAGCACATTCTTGGGTGCCCATGCCGTGCCGGCAGAGTTTAAAGGGCGCACGGGGGAGTATGTACAGCTGATGATTGATGAGATGCTCCCGGCCGCCAAGGGTAAAGCCGACTTCTTTGACATCTTCACCGAGAAAAATGTTTTTGAGATTGAGGACAGCCGCCGCTTGTTGCAGGCGGCCCGTGATGCGGGCTTCAAACTTAAGCTGCATGCCGACGAAATTGTAACCCTCGGTGGGGCCGAGCTTGCCGCTGAGGTTGGCGCCACATCGGCCGACCACCTGCTGCACATCAGCGATGAGGGTGTGCGCCGTTTGGCCGCCTCCCCCACCGTGGCAACCCTGCTGCCCCTCACAGCCTTTGCCCTGCGTGAGCCATACGCACCGGCGCGCAAGCTGATTGATGCCGGGGCTGCCGTGGCATTGGCCACTGACCTCAACCCGGGCTCATGCTTCTCGGGCTCCATCCCGTTGACGATAGCCCTGGCATGCATCTACATGCAGATGACAATCGAGGAGACCCTGACGGCCCTGACACTGAACGGCGCTGCGGCATGCGACGTGGCTGCCGAGACCGGCTCAATCGAGGTTGGCAAAGCCGCCGACATGGTGCTTTTGCACTTTGACACCCTCACCGCCCTACCCTACTATGTGGGCATGAACTGCGTACAAACAACCATCAGTGGCGGACGTATAATCTACACCGAGCCGCAACTGCCTTTATACTGAAAGAAACCTTAACTTCTAACACGATAACTGAAAAATGTCTGACCAAAAAACATACGCCTTAGGCCTTGAGGACCTCACATACGACATCATTGAGAAGTTGCTTGAGGAGCGTCCCCAACTGACCCTTACCGATGATGCTGTTGCCGCCATACAGCGTTGCCGCGATTTCCTGGATGAGAAGACCCTCAACACCGAGCATCCCATTTACGGTGTCACCACCGGCTTCGGGTCACTGTGCAATCGCACCATCTCGCCCGAGGACCTTTCAACCCTGCAGGAGAATCTTGTCAAGAGCCACTCATGCAGCGTCGGCACCCCGGTTGCCCCTGACATTGTGCGCTTGATGCTGCTGCTGAAAGCCCACGCACTGTCAAAGGGTTTCAGCGGCGTGCAGGTTGAGACCGTTCAACGCATTCTTGACTTCTGGAACCATGATGTACTGCCCTGTGTTTATGACCGCGGCTCGTTAGGTGCCTCGGGTGACCTTGCCCCGCTTGCCAACCTGTTCTTGCCCCTAATCGGCGAGGGCGAGGTGCATTTCCAAGGCAAAAAAATGCCGTCAAAAGAGATGCTTGACATCATGGGCTGGAAACCCGTCAAGCTGAAGTCAAAAGAGGGTCTGGCGTTGCTCAACGGCACCCAGTTCATGGCTGCCAACGGCATCAAGGCCCTGATTGACGGCTGGCACATGGTCAACGCCTTTGACCTTATCGGTGCCATGTCCCTTGAAGGATTTGACGGGCGTATCGAGCCTTTCTACGAGCAGATACAGATGGTGCGCCCCTATAAAGGGCAGATTGAGACCGGCCGCCGTTATCGCCGCTTGCTTGAGGGTAGCGAGATTATCCGCCGCGAGAAACAGCATGTTCAGGACCCCTACTCGTTCAGGTGCATACCCCAGGTACACGGTGCCGTCAAGGACGCCATGCACCATGTAACCAATGTGTTGCATATCGAGATTAACTCAGTCACCGACAATCCCACCGTCTTTGTTGATGACGACATGGTAATCTCCGGCGGTAACTTCCACGGCGAGCCCTTGGCCTTGGCCTTTGACTATATGGGTGTGGCCCTGCATGAGTTAGGAAACATCTCAGAGCGTCGCACGGCACAGCTCATTGACGGACAACGCGGCCTCCCGGAGTTTTTGGTTGCCAAGCCGGGCCTCAATTCCGGCTTCATGATTCCGCAATATGCCGCGGCCTCCATGGTGAGCCAGAACAAGATGTACGCATGGCCCGCGTCATGCGACTCAATCGTCTCATCAAACGGCCAGGAGGACCTCGTGTCAATGGGTGCAAACTCAGCCACCAAGTTGCACAAAATCATCGACAACCTGCGTTACATTGCCGCTATTGAGCTTATGAACGCAGCCCAGGCGATTGACTTCCGCCGCCCGTTGCGCTCCTCCGAGCCTATCGAGGAGGTTATGACGGCTTATCGCAAAGAGGTACCCTTTGTTGAGGACGATGTGGTTATGCAAGAGTATATCCACAAGACCATGGACTTCCTGGACCGCTACGACATCCCCGCTTATTGATATCCACACCAAAACAGACTTTACAAGCTGCTTGCCACGAATGTTGGCAGGCAGCTTTTTT
>CAYMNF010000043.1:0-18668 GCA_964391735.1 uncultured Bacteroides sp.
GAATCGGCCCGTGGCAAATAATTTTGCAAATGGGGAGCAGATTCAGTAAATTTGCACAATTTAGTGCTTATTGCAATGGAAAAAATGACCACTGTGGAGGAGGACCGTCTTATAGAGCGTGAGTTTCAAGACGTTCTGCAAGGGTACCTGAAATCCAATCACCGCAAAAAGGTTGAGATTGTCGAGCGAGCTTTTAAGTTTGCCCGCGAGGCCCATCGCGGTGTGCGACGTCGCTCAGGCGAGCCATACATCCTTCACCCCATTGCCGTGGCAAAGATCGTCAGCCAGGAAATGGGGTTGGGCTCTACAAGCATCTGTGCCGCTTTTTTGCATGATGTCGTTGAGGACACCGACTATACCGTTGAGGACATTGAACGACAGTTCGGGCCCAAGATTGCCAACCTTGTTGCCGGGCTTACAAAGATATCCGGCGGAATATTCGGCGACAAGGCTTCAGCTCAGGCTGAGAACTTCAGGAAACTGCTCCTCACCATGAGCGAGGATATTCGCGTGGTCTTGATTAAGATGGCAGACCGCCTGCACAACATGCGCACATTGGGCTCAATGGCACCGGCAAAACAGTACAAGATTGCCGGTGAGACGCTTTATGTCTATGCCCCTTTGGCACATCGTCTGGGCCTGTTTGCAATCAAAACCGAGCTTGAGGACCTCAGTTTCAAGTATGAGCATCCTGCAGCCTACGAGGAGATATCCGCTAAAATCAGGGAGACGGAAAGCCACCGTGACAGTGTGTACAACGATTTCTCTCTGCCAATACGCCGTAAGCTTGAGGAAATGGGGCTCAAGTTTGAGGCCAAGGCCAGGCTGAAAAGCGTCTATTCCATCTGGAAAAAGATGGAGTCAAAGCATATTCCTTTTGAGGAGGTGTATGACCTCTATGCCGTACGCATTATTTTTGATTGCGATGACCAGCAACGTGAGAAGGATATCTGCTACAACATCTATGCCGCTATCACCGACCTGTACAAACCCCACCCCAAGCGCACCCGCGACTGGATCAGCAACCCCAAGGCCAACGGCTATCAGGCACTGCATGTCACGCTGATGGGTCCTGACGGCAACTGGATTGAGGTGCAGATACGCAGCCGACGCATGGATGAAATCGCCGAGAAGGGATTTGCCGCGCACTGGAAGTACAAGATCGGCGGGGAGAGCGACGAAGAGAGCGAGCTCAACGTCTGGTTACAGACTATCAAGGATATCCTTGATGACCCCACGCCCAATGCCATGGACTTCCTGGACACGTTGAAGCTGAACCTTTTCTCATCTGAGATTGTGGTCTTCACCCCCAAGGGAGAGCTGATAAACCTGCCCACAGGCTCAACTGTGCTTGATGTCGCATTTCGTTTGCACAGCCAGTTAGGGGCGCATTGCATCGCCGGTAAGGTTAACCACAAGTTAGTGCCCCTAAATCACCCGCTGAAATCTGGCGACCAGATTGAAATCCTGACATCTCAGACCCAGGAGCCCAAGCCCGAGTGGGAGCACTTCCTGGCAAGTGCAAAGGCCAAAACCGGGTTGCGACAGGCCTTGCGCCGCATTCGCCAACCAAAAATCGATGAGGGTAAGCGCATCTACAACGAGTTCCTTGAGGAGCATGGCATTGAAAACACCAATGAGGTATTGACAAAACTCCTTGGCTCCCTCAAGATTGAAGGGCGCGACAACCTCTTCCAGAAACTGGCCGAGGGGGAGGTGTCGCTGCAGGATTTCTTCAACCACAAGAGCGATGAGGCCAAGAAGTCATTCCTGACCCGGCTTTTCCGCCGGGGTAAACGCAAGGCTTCAACCGATGGTGACGGCGGAAATACTCAGAAAGTTGACCCTAAAAAGATATACCCTCTGCGTGAGGATAGTAACGGAAAGCCCAATTACATCATGACCCACTGTTGCAACCCGCTCCCCGGTGATGACGTTATGGGATTTATCGATGATGAGGGACGCGTTGAGGTACACTCTCTGCGTTGCCCGCGAGCCGAGGCGCTGAAGGCTACCTACGGCCCGCGCATTGTCGAGGTGCGATGGGAGGTGTCTGAGAAGAAAACTTTCCCCGCCCGTCTCACTATCGAGGGTATAGACCGCCTGGGCATGCTCAAGGAGCTTATTGCCGTGATCTCTACACAGTTAGGTATTGAAATTCGCCACCTTAACATCTCGGCTAATGACGGCATCTTCACTGCCGACCTTGGTGTGATGGTGAGCGACACCAACGTCGTCACTGAGCTGTCAGACAAGTTGAAGAAGGTGCGCGGGGTTGAAAAAGTAGCACGAATCTAACAGCGCGGTTGATATGAATATTTCTGCACGGTTGCGCAAGACCCTTTACATCATTGGCATGACAGTGGTGGCAACGGCACTACTGGTGCTGTGCCTGCCACGTGAGTCTCAAAAAAAGTTTAACTATGAGATTAACCGCCCCTGGACATACTCATTGCTTACCGCCCCGTTTGATATCCCCATACATCTCGATGATGTGGCGGCAAAAGAGTTGCAAGACTCTATTGACGCGACATTTGAGCCGGTTTTTGTACGCGACCTGACCCTTGAAAAGACAAACCTCGCCGAGTTTGCCACGCGCCTCAACAGCGACCGTGAGTCGGTTGAGGGGACGGGCCTGACACCGGCTCAGCGCAATGAGCTTGTTGAACGCATGCGGCAGATCTATGACAGTGGTATAGTCTCAGCTGCCGATTTTGAGCGTATTCGCAAGAATGACATTTCGCGTGTAAGGTTCATCTATGGCAACGAGGCAATGGCTGTCCCCACTGCCGAGTTCGCCAGCGAGCGTATGGCCTACGCATCCCTTGACAGCACATTCCGCGAGGCGGGGTTTCAGGCGGCTCTGAGGCGTGCTCACCCCGATGAACTTTTGCAGCCGAACCTGCATGAGGACACCGCCATGTCCCGCCAACTACTTGAGGAGGCTTACCAGAAGGCTTTAGCCCCTATAGGCGTGGTGCAGAAGGGCGAACGCATTATTGACCGTGGCGACATTGTGACGCGCTCGGTTGCAAAGGTGCTCGACACTTACGAGAAAATGCTGGTTGAACGTGGCGTGAATGCCCACGGCGACCGCTATTACCCCATCTTGGGTAAGATTCTTTTCATCCTGATTGCCCTTGCCGTCTTGGGCCTGTATCTGCAAATATTCCGCCCAGAATATCTTTCTGACTACCGTACCGTCGGATTTTTACTTGCCATGATTGTTGGCTTCACATTCTTTGTTCGCGCCATGTATGGGCGTACTGAAATGGGGATGTATATGGTACCGCTGACAATCGTGCCTGTCATGATTGTAATTTTTCTGGACTCGAGGACGGCCCTGTTTACCCACCTAATTGTGGTGCTTATCACGGCCACAATGTCAGCTTATGCCATAGAGTATATATTCTTGCAATTCGTGGCCGGGTGCGCCGCAATCGACTCCATAAAGGATTTGAGTCGGCGCGGACAGCTTATCCGCACCGCCACTTTGGTGTTCCTGGCTTACATTTCGGCCTACGTAGCGATTGAGTTGCTTGTCAACGGAAACCTCAGGCACCTTGAGGGCCGCATGTTCGGCAACCTGGGCATAAATGCGGTTCTGGTATCCTTTGCATATATCCTCCTGTTTGTGCTTGAGAGGATGTTCGGCTTCACGTCACGTGTAACCCTGGTTGAGCTCAGCGACATCAACAACAAGTTGTTGCGTAAGCTCTCAGAGGACTGCCCCGGAACATTCCAACACTCTATGGCCGTCAGCAATCTTGCCACCTCGGCGGCCGGACGCATCGGCGCCAATGTGCAGCTTGTGCGTGCCGGTGCACTTTACCACGACATCGGCAAAACCAAGAACCCGGCATTTTTTACCGAGAACCAGCACGGGCTCAATCCCCACAGCACCCTTGCTCCCGAGCAGAGTGCCCGCATAGTCATCGATCATGTAATAGAGGGCGCAAAGATGGCTGACAAAGCCAAGTTGCCCCAGGTTATAACCGACTTTATCCTGCAGCATCACGGCAAGGGCAAAGCCCGGTACTTCTATAACACTTGGTGTAATGCCAACCCGGGGAAGGACCCTGATGATGCAGCATTTACCTATCCGGGGCCTAACCCGCAGACCAAGGAGGCATCCCTGCTGATGATGGCTGATGCCGTCGAGGCTGCCTCGCGTTCTCTCACTGACCACTCGGCTGAGTCGATTACCTCTCTGGTATCAAAGATAATCGATACTCAGATTGCTGAGGGCTTGCATGCCGAGTCTCCGCTATCCTTCAGGGACGTGGGGATTATCAAAAAGGCGTTTGCCTCTCGCCTCGGCACGCTGTATCATACCCGCATCTCGTACCCCGATCTCAAAACACAGTAGGGGAGGGGTTATTCCCCTTTCCCTACTAAGAATTTTATCGGGTAGCGTAACCGCGCTGCCCAGTCAACCTCGGTATGTGCATCCCCGGGGAATATGTTGCTGATGAATTGCGGTGCTTCCCATCCAAGGCTGCGCATCATCTCATCCAGCTCGGTCTGATACACCGGGTAATACGCATCAATTGTGCGGTCACCCCTGTCCATATATATCTTGGCACTGTTGGCCGGCGGCAGGTTCTCTTTAAGATAGTCCCGGAACGCTTTGGCCCAAACCTCCACACTCTCGGGTGAGTTCATCTCAAGTACCATGGGGGTATGAGTTGACATACACACGGCCCCGCCAAAAACATCGGGGTATTCACACAGGGCGTACAATGAAATCAGACCTCCCATGCTTGAGCCCAATACGCCCGTGTTCTCCTTTTGGGGGTTGGTCGGGTATGTCTTGTCAATAAAATGCTTCAGCTCGGTAACCAGAAATTTCAGGTAGTTGTCGGCATCATACTTTACTTGCTCGGGTATGGCCGTCCCCTGTGGCAGATAGTTAAGTGCTTTAGCCGGGAAGTAGTCACCATAGCGTGTTTCCTGGATGTTGTCGACGCCCACAACAATTGTAGGGCGTATGCTGTTGGCACGGTTCAGGGTGGTGATAACCTCGTCAACCTCCCATTCCTGGCCGTTCCAGGTGGTAGTGGGGTCAAATAGCATCTGGCCGTCATGCATGTAGATGACATCATACTTTTGTTCGGGTGTAAAACCCTCAGGCAGCCATACGCGTACAGTGCGCGGGGTAATGTATTGGGATTCAAAGGCCGGATATTCGTCAACATGTCCGGCACTAACATTCACATTGCCTGAGGCGGCAATGGTGAAAAGGCTCGTGATAAGTAAGATGAATTTGCGCATAATATTTTGGGATTGATTCGGTACAACAATTTTCGGTGCAAACAATTTGCTGAAATTTTTACGATATAAAATTGATAAAATTCAGTGAAAGGCACAACTTTCCCGTCAAGAAATTGTACTTTTGCACTGTTTTTTAGCCGTCTTGGGTGGCTCGCTGTTTGATGCCGCTCATCTCATAACCTTTTCACCATCCCTCAACACTGCAATGGTTCCTGCACTTATCGTCATTTTTATTTTGGGCTATATTGGTATAGCTTCTGAACATGTCTTAAAAGTTAACAAAGCTACCTTTGCCCTTATCATGTGCGCCGTCCTCTGGGCGTTGTATGGAGTCTGCGGGCATGACCCACATCTCTCTGAGGATATGGTGGTGGCCCTGGGCGATACCTGTGAGATTGTTGTCTTCCTGATAGGCGCAATGACTATTGTTGAGCTTGTTGATCACTATGGCGGCTTTTCGATTCTGGTAAAGCATATCTCGGCAAAGAGCAAACGCGGGCTGATGTGGATTCTGGCAATAGTCACTTTCTTCCTGTCTGCAGTGCTGGATAATATGACTACTACCATTATCATGGTAATGATGCTGAGCCGCATGTTCAGCGACGTAAAGGAACGGTGGCTTTATGCCGGCGTTATCGTGCTGGCAGCCAATGCCGGTGGCGCATGGTCTCCCATCGGTGATATAACCACCATCATGTTGTGGATGAAGAACTATGTAAGTTCGGTAAACCTAATCGTCAACCTTCTGGTGCCCTCGTTGGTGTCGGTAATTATACCCACGTTTATAGCAACACGGTTTGTGAAGGCCGAGCCGCTTGAGGCTCTCCATGACGACAGCCAAGGGAACGGCTATCAACTGGCCGAACATCATCCCAAACTCTCAAAGGCTATCCTTCTGCTTGGTGTCGGCGGATTGCTCTTTGTCCCCGTCTTCAAGGCTATCACACATCTTGCCCCCTATCTGGGCATCCTCTTTTCATTAGGCGTGCTTTGGCTCATTACTGAGATTGTGGTGTCTCGCTATCAGCTCGACGGCAAAATACAGGGGCGAGTTTCGCAGGTCGTTCGCAGCATCGACATGTCAACCATTCTTTTCTTCCTCGGTATTTTGATGGCTGTTGCCGCGCTCTCTCAGGCCGGGATTTTGCAAGCTTTGGCCTCTTGGCTCAACGAAACTTTCCACAACGCGTACATCATTACCGGTATTATAGGCTTGTTGTCATCCATCGTAGACAACGTTCCGCTGGTTGCCGCTTGTATGAACATGTATCCCGTTGCCAACGATGCTATGATCGCAGCCTCGGCTGACCCCGCCTACACTCAACTGTTTGTTGAGGACGGCCTTTTCTGGCATCTGCTCACCTTCTGCGCCGGTGTCGGTGGCTCTATGCTGATCATCGGCTCGGCGGCCGGGGTGGTTGCTATGGGTATCGAAAAGATTCCGTTCTTCTGGTACCTCAAAAAGATTTCTTGGATGGCCCTGGCCGGGTATTTGGCCGGTATGGGCGTCATTGCCTTGATTAGTATCTTCCTATAACCGGGCATTATGTTGTTGAGCATCTTCTGGCTGATATTGGGATTGGCTCTGATTCTTATCGGCGCAAATGCCCTTACCGACGGGTCATCGTCAATCGCAAACCGCCTCGGTGTTTCTGACCTCGTTATCGGCTTGACGGTGGTTGCTTTCGGCACCTCCACCCCCGAGCTGGTAATCTCGCTGATCTCTGCAATCAACGGGGCAGCTCCTTTGGCCGTGGGCAATATTATCGGCAGCAATATTTTCAATGTCTTGGCAATCATCGGGGTAACGGCTTTGGTGTCTCCCATAGTTGTTGAGAAAAGCATAATGACCCGTGAGATGCCCCTCGTGGTCTTCGCCTCCGCCATTATACTTTTGTTGGGTAATTCTGCCGTTATCAACGGCTCGGGGACGAACTCAATTACCCGAATCGACGGCATCTTCCTGCTGCTTGTATTTCTGCTGTTTATGCGTTCAACACTCCGCAATGCCCGACAACAGGTCTCACAGCAGCCTGCCGAAGTAGACACTAAACCGAAAATGTCAGTCCTAAGGGCTGTTATATGGATAGTGGCCGGATTGGCCGGACTGATTTATGGAGGCGACAGATTTGTTGCCGGAGCAAGCGAATTGGCACGCGGCATGGGTGTCTCAGATGCCGTCATTGGTTTAACAATCGTTGCCGCGGGGACCTCATTACCCGAGCTCGCATCAAGCATAGTTGCCGCTGTCAAGGGCCACCCTGACATGGCCGTCGGGAATGTCATCGGCAGTTGCATATTCAACGTATTCTTCATCTTAGGCCTTACCGCAACCATCTCCCCGTTACCCTTCAACGGCATCACCCCCTTAGACCTGTGGGTACTTTTGGGCTCAGCTCTGATGTTCTGGTTCTTTGGCTGGGCCATAAAGGTGCGTACAATCACCCGCCTTGAAGGCGGCATCATGGCAGCCACCTACGTCGCCTACATCGTCACCCTCGTCCTCTCCCTCTAATCCCCCAACGACAACACTTACTCACCCGGGATAATACCCGTCCCTACGTGCCCATTAAACCAATTTCAGCAAAAACAATTGACGTCCAATTATTTACTCCCGTCGTTTTCCCCGTGCGTCCATATGTTTGGATGTTAAACTCAAATGGATAAGTAGGTATCCGTCAATTTGTTATTACACTATTTGGTGCAGGTTTGCCCCGGAAAACGACAACTACTGATATGCGCACAGCGGCCGCCTGAGTCGGGCGGCCGCTGTGTTTGGGTGTGGTTCGGGGGCACGTTCAGGACTTGTGCAGGATGGCGAGGAAGCGGGCCAACACCTCGGGGTCGCCGGTGTGCTTGCCAAGGTCCTCGCTGATTTTGCAGGTGTCGCTGTAGAAGGGCCACTGCTCCGTAATCTTGGCGGCTACAAGCTTGATGACGATGTTCAGGGGTTTAACGCCCGGGAAGTCGTTGGTGAAGTGCGTGCCGATTCCAAATGACGGGATGCACTTCTCCTTGGCTATTTTATGCAGCTTGATGGCGCGCTCGGTATCCAACGCGTTGCTGAAGATAATCTGTTTGCTGCGTGAGTCAATGCCCAACTTTTTGTACTTCTCAACAATACGGTCAAGCTGTTCAAGGTTGTCCCCGCTGTCGATACGCAACCCTTTGAAACCGCGGGCAAAGTCCTCTGAGAAGTTCAGGCTGAAGATGTCCCAGCCGAAGGTGTCGTACAGAAATATTCCCAACGCACCACGATAGGTGTTGCGCCAGCGTGACATAGCAATGTGGTTAGCCATTAAGGGGCCGTACATGGCGCCGATAGCACTGATAAACTCATGTGCCATGGTGCCCACCGGGGTAAGGTTGTACTTCATGGCCAGGTAAACGTTGCTGGTGCCCACAAAAGTGCCGGGATAATCTTGGGACTCGGCGCAATCTTTCATGGCCTTGACCAAAACGTCCTCTGAGCGGAATGACAGACGACGGCGTGTGCCGAAATCGCTGAACACGCAGCCTGCCTGCAACAACCGCTCGCCTTTCTTATATGACCGGGCGTAATAATCCTCATAGTCAACCTTCTCGGCAACCCCGGTCATGATGAAGTATAGTTCTGAAATTATGGCTAAAAGCTTTATCTCAAGCAAAATAGTGTCAGCCCATAGACCCTCAATGGTGATGTGCAAATGGCCCGAGGCATCCTGTGTGGCCTGGACCCGGTCGCGATGATAGCGGAATCCGCGCAGATAAGTACAGAACCACCCCGGGATATAACTGCATTGCTTGCGTATGAAGTTTATCTCCTCATCGGTAACCTTGAGGTCCTCGAGCATCTCAATCTGCTCGTTCAGAGCCTTGCCGAATCCGGCAGGGTAAACTCTATTGTCGCGGTCATTAAAGGTGTATCGAACGTATGCGCGCGGAAAATTCTCGATAACGGCACAGCACATCGAGAATTTATACAGGTCGTCGTCGGTGAAATGGGTAATTATCGGTCTCATTGCAGGTGGTTGGTTTCAATGAAATTTTTCAGAGTAGTACCGTCATCCAACGATGCACACAGCTCCTCAAGGACCCTTACCTTCTCATGACCGTAGATGGCAACGGCATCTTTTGCGGTATTCAGTACGCACACATCACCGGCAATGCCGCAAATATCAATACCCTCCAGGCCCTTTTCGTCCATCAAGTCACGTATAGCCTTGCCCGAAACGGGGTTGGCGAAGATTGAGTATTCATCAACGCGTGTGTCATCGCCCTTGGTCATTACCAGCAAAGTAGGGCAATGCTTGATGGCCGGCTGCAGGACATCATCGCTGATAGCCGCGCCCACGCTGTACTGTACACAGTGAGCAGGCCACTGCCCGCCATGCTCGGCGAAGGATGAGTGGTTGGCGGGATGCCAGTCGGCGGTGATAATGACATCAGAATACCTTGCACCATTTTCGCACAGATAGTCGCCTATCCTTTTCATGGCTGCATCGGCCCCGGGCACAACAAGGCTGCCGCTTATAAAGTCAATCTGAGGGTCTACTATCAGTAGTAACCGCCTTATTTCTCCTGAATTTTGGTTTTCTATTTTATCCATTGCATTGGGTTTAGTTTCGTCCTTTCGTTGCGCAACTCAAAGTGCAAAATATACTCGTTGCCACCCTGTGAACCTATGGTGCCAATAGTCTGGCCGGTGGTCACCTCCTGGCCATTGCGCACGGCTATGTCTGCAAGTCCGGCATAGATGGTAATGTAGCTTCCGTGGCGCACCATCACAACCGTCCCGTATCCGTCTTGCTTGAAGATGCCTGACACGGTGCCGCCATACACCGACCTCGCCTTGGTTCCGGCGCCCACTGATATATCTATGCCTGAGTTCTCAACCATTATCCCCGGCAGGGTGGGGTGGGGGTTGCGGCCAAACTTACGCACCACCGCATAGCGTCCGCTGACGGGGAAAAGCAGGTTCCCCTTATTGGCCTCAAACCCTCCCTGTATTTTACGGTCAGGGGCTGCCATGCCCTCATCGGGCTTCTCGGCGGGCTTGGTTGTCGGGCGCTTTGTCGGTTTGGTCTCGGGGGTAGCTTTTGAAGGCTGCGCGGGCTTCTGCCCCGGCTTTCCTTTTGCCTCGGCTTTCTCTTTGCGCTCGCGTTCTTTACGCTCCTTCTCTTTCCTCTTCTGCTCCTCCCGGCGTTGTTTTTCGGCCTTACGTTTTTTCTCAGCCTCCAACTTGCGTTGCTGCTCAATCTGTTGAGCTATACGTGTGTCAATGCTGTTCTGTAGGGCTTGCAGTCGCTTCTTCTGGTCATTCAGTGCCTTCATCAATTCGCTTTGGCGCTGACCCAGGGAGTCCACCAGGCGGTGCGTGTCCTCACGGTTGGTCTGCAATTGGCGATTGGCAAGGTTTAGCCGTTCAACCTGGTGCGTCTGCTCGGCATGCAGGGCCTTGAGCTGTTGCTGCTGCAGGTCAAGGTCGCTGCGCACTGCGGTGATGGCATTGGCCTTCTTGCGCCGCCAACGGGCATACGCTTGCAGGTATCGGACGCGGCTCAGACCCTCATTGGCATTTTTGGCACTCATCACAAACACCAGGTTATTTACCGGCGAGGTGTTCAGTTGCAGCCGTCGAAGGGTGTTTCTATAGTCCTCCTTAAGCCTGCGCAACTGCAAGGCCATGGTGTCTATGCGGCTGTCGGTAGCCTGTATGGCGTGTTTCACCGAGTCAGATTTTTCTCTGGCTGCGGCAATTATACCCTCTTGGGTTGAAATTTCGCGTTGCAGATCATCAAGCCTTTGCAGTTGGCGATTCGCCTCGTTGCGGGTGCCGGCAAGTTGGTTGGTCGTTTTCTCAATCTGCGCCTGCGTGTTTTTGCGGTCTCGTTGCAGGCTCTCGATGCTCTTCTCCTTTTTGGCTCCGGCAAGCGCAACAACGGCGCACGTCAGCACAACCGACAATATCATCAGCCAACGGTCTCTGACACGCATAACTTTGCAGGTACGTGCGGGATTCTTCACCGGCATTACAGGTTGTTAAGCATTTTGATGAGTGACTCCCCGTTGATAGGTCGGTAACCCTTGGGTATCTTGAGGCTTATCTTCTCCCCGGTATTCCATTTGGCTTTCTTCAGGTTCATTTCTATTTGGCCTGAGATGGTGCTCTCGGCCGTCTTGGCCTCAAGGTCTATAACAGTGGCACACTGGCCGCCATACGTGTCATTTACCACGTCGCTGTATCTTACGCTGAACGGCTTGCTACCCGCTGTCCCGTTGAATGACAGCAAAATAGGACGGTCCCCGGCCTTTACATCAAAGCTGCAGGTTAGCCCTCTCACACTCATATCGGGCATCAACTGCCAGTCGTCCTTATCGGTTGCCGGGGCAACGAAACTTGCGTTAACCCCGTCAGCAAGGGGAGTGGCGTCTTCACCGGGGGCAAACAGTTTCCCCAACAGCAGGGCCTGAACATTGCCAACCGTAGCGGGGAATCCGGCCAGTAAACGGGTCAGAGACTCGCTAACATAACGCTTGTTCAACTTCTCGTAGGCTACAATTGAGTCTGAGGTCACCGTCAGGGCTCCCACCTCAAAGCCAAGCATCCGCAGCGAAATCTGTATGGCACTGTTGCGTGTCATGGTCAGCGTGCCCGAGATGCTTATCTCCTTGGGAGACTTCAACTTTAGTTTTATAGGAATCTTAACCGATTGCCAGTCGGTGTTACACTGCTGCAAGGTCGCAAAATCGGCAGCGGCAGTCCTCTGTTTTGCCACAGCGGGAATGGCCTGCCCGCTAACAGTATCGTTGGCAATGCGGTGGGTGCTGCATGACATCAGCAAAATCCCTGACAAAAATAGTATACTAAGGTGTAAGTAGGTTCTCATCGTAAAATTTCAGAATTGCCGGGCAATCCTTTACGGGTTTATGTTTTTTGCCTTAATCTTGCGCCGCAACACGGCATCTTCAGGTGCATATACCAGGGCGCGCTTCCAGTTTTTCACGGCTTGGGCCGTGTCTCCTAACTTGAAGTAAATATCGCCGGCGTGGTGATAAGTATCTTTGGCCTGCTCTGCGGCGATTGTGTCTTCCTGCGCCAGGCCTGTGATGGCCTTCTCAATGGTTTTGGCTGCCCGGGAATATTCCCCCTGTTTGTACAGTACCCACGCGTATGTGTCAAGCCACATCGGGTCATCAGGGATGTTGCGCAGACAGCGCTCTATCAACGTGCGCGCCTCGGGCAGGTCAGTTTCCTGCAGGGCCAGAAAATAGGCAAGGTTGTTGGCCAGCATATAATTGTCGGGCTTCAACTGCAGCGCCGCCCGGTAATTGTTTAACCCGGCCAGCGTATCACCCTGTGCAATGAGCAGGTCTCCCTGTGCACCCTTGATCATCGACCGGATATTAACGTCGATGGTGTCTCCGCCAAGCGAGTCGGCGCGTGCAAGTTCACGCAGGGCGCCCACCGTGTCAAGCGGCTCACTCCTCAGCAAGGTCTGGGCCTTCAACACCGCCAATGTGGCCATGTTGGGGAAGTAACGCTCGGCTCGCGTAATGGCATCAGCCGCTTTTGCCGTGTCCTCACGCAGATATTTGTCGATTAAAGCCATCCAGAGGTTGATGTCCGACGGGTGCAGACTCAGGTAGTCATCCATTATTGACGCCGACGCCGGCTCGCCGATGTAGTTGAGCCACCCTATGTAATCCTGCATCAGCTGGTCGTCGTAGGGGTGAGCCTTCACTAAAGCAGCATAGGTACGGGTAATCATCGGGTTAGCCCTCTCCTCCATGCCCTCTTTGCTCATAACCTCCTTGGCAAAGGTCACCACAAGCTGCGGAACAACTTCGGGGGGCAGACTCTCGTTGAGCATCGTCTCTTCAAGCAGGTTGAGGTACCGGGTGGTATCCCCCTTGGCAAGGTGGCCTTCGGCAAGGAGCATGACGTTCTCAAGGTCTGTGGGTGAGGCCTCATACAACTCACTGCCAAGGGCAATCAGGGAGTCGGTATCCTCATAGATACTCAAGATCCTCATCCACAACATACGTGCATCCCGGTCATGACGGTTGTCGGCAAAATAAGCTCCCGTGAGTTCCTTTACCTTTGTTGTGTCTTCAAGCAGCAGGTATATCGATGCGCGCTCACGCACGGTTGCGGCCGAGACCCCGTGGGCCATCTCCAAGGTGTCAATTAGTGAGAGGGTACGGTCTATCTGAGTACTGTCAAGCACAAAATACTTGGGCTTGATAACGTCTATTGCCATCTGCAACAACTCCTCATTCAGCGGGTCGTATACACGCATCATGCGCACAGCCTCCTGTGCCAGGGAGTCCTGTTGCAACTTGCCCAGGAACCCTATGTAGCGCCGGCCATATTCCAGGTTGGCGGGATTCGCAATAAACGCCTTGCGGGCCATAGCCAGTCCTTGACTCTCTAAGGTGTCATTAGACACATAGCGACCCAGAAATGAAAGCAGCATGCCGTACTCCCCGGTCAGTATCATGTCCGTTGAGTCGATACTATAGGCCTGGCGCATCAGGTCAAAGTATATGTCGGCCGAGTCATTAAGACTTGCCGAGATGGCCGAGTTGTACAAAAACTCGGCCTTGCGTACATCAGCCGGCGTTGGACCCTTGGCCTTGCGGGGGCCGGCACTCACCGTGGCTACCATCAACGCCAGTCCAACTATATACAGCAGCTTTCTCATCAGTTAACTCTTTTTATCCCTTTACACCTCCCTTGCCGGTACCAACCCTTGGCTCAGCAAGTTATTCTACACCGGTATGCCCAAAGGCGCCAAGGCCACGTTTGGTGTGGTCAAGCTCCTTCGCCGGAACCCATTTGGCGTGAACATAGTCGGTTATTACCAATTGTGCAATGCGGTCCCCATGGTTTATCACGAACGGTTCTTGCCCGAGATTGATAAGGATAATACCAATCTCACCACGATAGTCGGCGTCAACAGTGCCGGGAGTGTTCACCACTGAGATTCCATGCTTCAGCGCAAGACCGCTGCGGGGACGCACCTGGCACTCATGCCCACGCGGCAACTGTATGGCAAGACCAGTGGGCACAAGCATCCTTTCGCCGGGGTTAAGCACCACCGAGGCTTCGGGGAGGTTGGCACGCACATCCATGCCTGCAGATGACGGGGTCTCATAAACGGGCAGGGGATTGTCTGACTTGTTGACAATCTTTATCTCAATATTCTCCATGACGGTCACTGTTTTATGTACATTAATATGCAAAGATACAAAAAATCTTACCGCCCGCTAAAAAATTTTGTCCTCAATGAAAACTCAATGAAAACTCAATGAAAACTCAAATAAAACACAGCGATGTCTAAGTGTAAAAAGCTATTGTGGCAGCTCCCGATGAGGCCGTAAAAAAAATTACCGGGGCGATATTTCTATCGTCCCGGTAAACATTGTTAAAAGTATCTTATACCGTAGTGGGTTTCAGATTAGAATACTACACCAAAGCTGATGTTGGTCGGGGTCTGCTCAGTCCAGCTCGGGTCCGTGAGGATTTGGGAAGCCTCAAATGCAATAGCCTCGAGGTTCAGGACATCGCCGGTGATGTGGATAACATATTTGTAGCCATAGCCGGGAACCCACTCAGGCTGCCATGAGCCAACCAAACGACGGTCAAGAAGTTTCTTGCCATCCTGAGTCAGAGACAGGGTGAAGGCAATGTTCAGATTCTTGTCGGTATACTTGGCCGGGATAAAGAATGCTGAAGATGAAGCTACACTGGTACCGGAATTGGCATCGTTGGTTGAGTTGGCAACATTGTTCTGAGGAACTTCAACTGAAATTTTCTCATCAGTCAGGTTGTCGTTACCAAGACTTGACCACTCGTTGAGACGGAGGTCGTATGAGCCAAGGCTGTAGAAGTTTGAGAACTCTACGTCAGAAACTGACATTTGATAACCCTTGGGCAGGTCATTAACAAACTCTGCACTGATTTTGCTGAGTGCGTGTTTGAAGGTAAGGGTAACAGCGGTGTTGCCACTGATGCGTGCTACATAACCCTCGTTAACAGCGCAGATAAGGTCATGCTGGTGGTCGGCGTTACAACGGTAGTTAACAAGTTTCAGGCCGCGTTTGGTCTTCTGCAGTTCCTCTTCTGAGTCAATGTCATTGTAGTTAAACACGGGGGTGCCGTTAACATGTGTGTCGCTGAGTGCCAAACCGGCGCAGCTGTAGGCATAGAAGAAGTAAGATGCATCGGGCATCCAGTAGCGGGTGTCGGTGTAGTCCCAAGCTGAGTTGCTGTCAGCGAGGTCGCGATTCACGGCAACACCATTAAAGACATTCATCACAGTTCCGTTGAGGGTGTAGTAACCAAACACCTGGAAATGATCCAATGCGTTCATTGTCAGGTCACCGGTAACCTCGGTACGTGAGTTCTTGTTGATGACGTTCTCAAAGCGGATGGCATTGCTCTGCGGGCCTTCTTCAACCACATCGCTCGATGTACATGCCGTCAGTGCCGAAGCACCTAAAACGAGCCAAAAGAAATGTTTTTTCATTGCTTTTTGTGTTTAAAAGATTAATATAGATTGTAATATTTTCTTGAAAATTAAGGTTTTATTTGTTGTTATTCAATGGTAGTTCAACTTCAACGGGGTCGCCCCAGCCTGAGACATTGACGTCAAAGGGAGATCCTCCATCTCCAATGTTCTGGTCATCCTCAACCCTGATACCGCCAATGCGTATCACACCACCACGGGGCTGGTTGACAATTTGGTCGGTTACGTCAAAGTTGTACTCAACATATTTACCACCGGTCAGGCGCACCTCAAGGTTCACAACAATGGGCACTGTTGAGTTTGCCCTTTTGGTTTTACCATAATACTCGTCGGGGAAAGAAGGGATACCGAACGAGCGCACATGTGCCTCGCAGCCGTAGTCGGTCATTACGCAGTCATACAGCAGTATCACCGTCTGGTCTGATGTCGCACCGGTGCGCAGATACACCGACTCGGCCATGCCGCCCAATGCACCGCGGGCAATGGCAACATGTTGGCGTCCATACTCAAACTCATAGCGGATGACGTATGTATATACCAACGGCTGCATCTTCACCTTCAGCGGGTGGGTGGTGTGGTTATCAACATAGGGGAGTTCCTCAACGTAGGCTGCGTAAAGCAAATCCGGTGGATTGGCCGTTCGGGTCTCAGGGGCTAAGGATTGCAGGTATGAGAGTGCATCACCCACGCGTGAGCGCGAAGTGGTTGTGGCGCGCGCCTCATTCAGCAACGCCATATCCTGCAGCACAATGTATTCCGTGTCACCGTTATACAGCAGGTATGACTGGTTTTGATCGTTGTCAATTGTGAATTTTCCACCCTTTATGTTAAGGAAGTGGTTCTCATGTGAGCCGTCGCGGTTGAATTTTACCAGATTCACCCACTCGGGCATATCAGGGCGAAGGGTCTCGTACTCAAAGCCATGGAAGCCGGCATCCCAACTGTCAAAGTGGTGCATACCATAGTCGCGCTCCCACTCCTGCTCCCAATCCAGCTCAACACTGACTGAGGGGAAGTGGTCATAGCACAAATCCTTTCGGCATGATGTCAGAAGCGGCAGCATGCTCAGGACAACAGCTATTATGTAATATCTGTACCTCCTCATCTTGCCGACTCTCTGAGTTTAGGTTTGTTAATCTCCCCGAAACGCCATGCAATCGAGAATTGTAGCTTAACTGGCCCGAAGTAGTTCAAGTCCTTTGTGCGCAAATATACATGGTGATTGTCAATAGGCTGATACTCCTTGTATCGGGTATATATGTAGCCAACGCCAACCTGCGCCTCAAACGAGAATGTGCGCGTAATGGGCCACATATATCCAACGGTGAGGCCTGACATAACGCCCCAGCCATGATAGCCCGGCGAGCCGTTCTGCAGGTCGTACCATCCGCCGCCGGCAATGACGCCGACATTCAGCCCGTGCCACGGTTCACGCGGGTTAATCCAGTATTTTCCCTCCCCGTCAATCAGGGCCAGACGATAGCTCTTGTTATGCGAATATTTGCCCCACCAAGCCACGTTGCCCTCGACGGCTACCGACCAATTGTCGGTTATCAGCCACTCCAATTCAAAATTGGGCAACAAAATGCCATCGTACAACATGTTTGACTTCAAGGCAAACCGGGGGTCAAAAGTATAAGGAGAGGCCTCAGAGCCGCCTTCAAGGAGTTTCGTCAGCTCTTCAACATTCACTTCCGTATTGTCTGTCTCTGAGTCTGAAGTTTGGGCTGAAGACAATTCGGATGCGGAAAAGTCGCCGGACACCTCTGCCTCCTGAACTGATACCGCCGTTACGTTCATTAGGGTCTCATTGTCTGACGAAGTCCTCGATACCTGCTCGGCCCCGGCACTCACCGGTTGGCTTTGTTTGGTGTATAGCGACACAGCTACCGAGTTGCGCAGTTGGGGGAACAGATGCTCGAACATCCATCTATAGGGACGCCCGCCCCTGAGGTCCATCAGCTGCTTCTTGCGGCCGTCAACAATGCGACCGTTGCCATCAAAAACTGTTATCGGGGTATGGTCAATAATGTCTAATATCTTGGCACGCGACGGCACTTCCGGGGTCTCGGCAACCAATCGCCGCAACTCTCCCCAGTCCACTCCCTGTGGTTCTGCCTTTATGACATCGCGTGGTATGTCAGCTCTATCCATAATCAGTTTTACGATAGAATTGCACCTTTCCACTGACAATTGTGCATTAAACGGGTCCGAGCCGTCGGGCGACGTGTTGGACCTCACTACTACCTCTCCAAGATTATCCGACTGATAGGTTGCACGAACCTTATCGATGAATTCATCCATCGATTTTGCATTGCCATCCAGGGCACCGTCATATTGTGATTCGCCTATCTTGAAGTAGACTTTTACTGTATCTGAAGCGGTTTCCCCGTAAACTAAAACAGCAATCAATAAGGCAAGTGTACAAACTATAGTCTTTTTCATGCAACTTCTGTTTTCGCCATTTTATGATTCCATGTCATAAACAACGAGGGAAGATTAATGAAGAAAAAAAATGGTGGTCTATTTTGCCAATTGTTAAATTCTGTGTAATAGTTTTTCTTAGTGCAAAGTTAATAAAAAATTTATTTACATAAAAAACAAAAATCCGCTTTTTGCTCCAAAACTCTCTTTGCCAGCAATTTTTATTATTCCCCAAGCCTGGGGCAGCCGGTTTCGCTATTTCATTGTGCATTATATGTCTATAATCCCGCCGGTTCAGGGCGCGGGGGTTAAAAACGTTGTTGTATAGAACCGTTTACTGTTTGTGCACTCTTAATACGTAACCGGGTGCCTGTTTATTATATCCCCCCATTGCATATTTTTTTCTTGGTGAAAATTCAGGCATAGGTTGCAAGGATGCAAAAAACTTCATATCTT
>CAYMNF010000044.1:0-18265 GCA_964391735.1 uncultured Bacteroides sp.
CTATGCGAGAGAGCGTTGCCGATTCCGCTCATATCAAAGCGCTGATAAAGGGTGCACTGACTGATAAGATTAATGACCGTGAGATGTTAATGAAAGGCATCAACTACTCATATTATTACGAAGAATAATCGTTTCATGAAGCGCATATTTCCATGAAACTCCATGTGTAGATGTAGATTCAAGAAGGGAGTGCTAAAGGTGGATAATTAATCATTTTCCTTGACCCTCCGGGGGAAAGCCTTACGGCTTGGGGAGTGCCCCCGATGAGTAATATCTACAGATTTTGACAAGCAATACAAAAAAAGGAGACCGAAGTCTCCGATAGAATAACTAATTTTGTGTTGCTATGAAGTATAATCAATTATCCCGAGAGCAAAGGTACGCAATTTATCCGGGCTTACAAGAGAAGAAAGCTTTTTGGGTTAAATTAGTAGCGAAAATGTTGAATGTGATGTCTTTGGGTTAACATGGACTTCTTGGAAAGCGATACTTTATTCATTTTTCTTCAACAGAAAAAGATGCGTAGGGCCATTGTGGCATATAGATAACTGATTGATTATGAATAGTCCCCGAAAAATTATTATTGAGCAAGTTCATAAAGGGGTGTTTACCTGCCAAATCCCAATAACTAAAGATGATTGGAGGCAAATTCTTGCGAATCCCAAACTCACTACACGGTCTGTTCGGCGTGTACTGATGTCGTTCTACTTTATGCCAGAGCATAGAGCCACTTGCACTCAATGTGCAAAAAGGTATGGCTTTTCCAAGAACACATACAACAATGCCGTGTGGCAGTTTGGTAAAGCCATAATGAATCATATCGGGACATTCATTGTTGAGAATAGCAGTGGTGAGCGTTCTTACTGGCCGATTGCAATGGGGAAGGGTCGTAGTCTAAAAGGGGAGTCAGATGCTTTTGAATGGACCCTAAGAGAGGAATTAGTAGAGGCCCTTCGTGAAAACCTCATGCAAGATGTTCTGAAGCAATATCTGGCAGCACTCCCTAAAAACTGGGAAAATGAAAGATATAAATGGGAGGCGGTTCAGTGGTTTCAGGATCACTGGGATATTGATGCTGTAGATTTCAGAACAATGTTTGAGACTGCTACAGCAAAATGCGCAAATCTATTGGCATCTTCATATTTCCAGCCTCGAGAAATGATTAACCGCTTTGCAAAGGCTGACCCTGAAAAAGTGCGCAAAATGTTTGCGGATCTTTTTGATGAAATGCAGCCGCTTGAACAGCGCATTGACAATTTCATGAAGATGGCTGAGGAGATGAGGGTCCAATACACACCTAATGATAAAAATAATTATCAGAACACCAATGCCATCAGCACATATCTTTGGTTGCGTTATCCCGATAAATATTTGATTTTCAAGTCAACAGAGTATATAGCTGTTGGCGAGAAAACCGGCTTGGAATGCCACATAAAGCAGAATGGCAAAGTCTCGGAACTGATAAAGGGCTTCAAGATGTATGCCGAGCTTAATCAACTCCTAAAAAACAATGAAGAGGCAAGGAGGGTTATCTCCGAGCTTATTGGCAATGACCCCTTGCTATATAATGACCCCAACTTCCAAACTTTCACAATTGACTTCGGCTATTGGATTAGCCGTTGGTACCCTTCTCTCGAAAAGACATTACATCTGAATCATAAATCTAAAATGGACCCGTTTATCCAACAGGCTTGCAACTTGCTCATAAGCAAGAAAAATATCATACTACAAGGTGCACCGGGCACAGGTAAAACGTATAATACTGCAGCGCTTGCTCTTGCTGTAATTGACGGAAATGTTCCCGAGAACCATGGAGAAATCATGGCACGCTACAAGGAGCTCCGCTCAGAGGGCCGCATAGGGTTTACCACATTCCATCAGTCGATGGATTATGAGGACTTTATTGAGGGTATCAAGCCGGTGCATGAAGCCGGTGCAGTCAGATACGAGATTGAAGATGGCATTTTCAAGCAACTGTGTACATCGGCTAAAGTCGCCTCTGAAGTCGCTGCCTCCGGTGCCGATAATCTCTTGGAGGGTATGAACAGCAACCCGACGATATGGAAAGTATCATTGGAGGGTGCAGGCGACAATCCCACACGTCGTGATTGTATGGCCAACGGACACATTCGCATTGGATGGGCCGGTTATGGCGACCTTGATTTTTCTGAGGATAATCCACAAGTGACCGAGGGCAAAATAATCCTCAAAACTTTTCAACATGACATGCAGATTGGCGACATTGTTGTAAGTTGTTTGAGTCAGGATGAAACCGATGCTATAGGCATCGTAACGGGGGAATATGATTATCGTCCTGAAGGCGGGAACCTTCCGCGTTACCGCCCCGTGCGTTGGATTGTCAAGGATATACGGCACAATATAAAAGATATAAACAATGGGAAACGCATGACACTTGGGACCGTATACCGGCTTTCCATTCAGCTTAAGGACCTGCTTGATGTTATCGAACTTTATGCTCCTGCCGCTCAATTGCAGACAGACAAGAGCGAGAAGCCTTTTGTACTTATCATTGATGAAATCAACCGCGCCAATGTATCAAAGGTTTTCGGAGAGCTAATCACGCTTATTGAAAAGGACAAGCGCCTCGGTGCCGAGCACCCTGTCACGTTGTCACTTCCATACTCCAAGCAGTCTGATTTCGGTGTGCCACAGAATGTTTATATTATTGGCACAATGAATACCACCGACCGGTCCACCGGCACGCTGGACTATGCCATTCGCCGCCGGTTCGCTTTCCTTACGATACCGGCAAATATTGAATTTATCAAGGACGAAACCGCGAAACAACTCTTTGACGATGTTAAGAAATTCATCGAAAGTCATAAATATGCCGAGATGGATATTGAAGACCTCATGGTGGGCCATAGCTATTTTATGGCTGATAATGATGAAGAGCTCGCAATGAAGATAAAATTTGAGGTTATCCCTCTTATTAAAGAATATATCAAGGACGGAATCCTTACCGTTAGGCGCGATGAGTCTGACCTCTATTTCGAGTCCTGGTTACAACTGCAACCTGTAAATGATAATAATTCAGGAGCATAAGAAGATTGACCCGGAGCTGCTTCAAGGTCTTGACCTTGATAAACTGCGCCACCGCGTCAATTATGACACATCGAGATTTGATTCTTCAATGGTCAACCTCATACGCTTTGAGTTTGACCCGAAAGAAAATCGCGATGGATTCTTCTCTTATTTCCGTATTGGGGCTGAATGGCTTGATGAGGAGCAAACTCAACCCATAGTCGTAACCCCCAAGATGCAAGACATAAATTTCCTTGAAATGTTTATGACTTGCCTGCGAACCAATGAATTGGCTGATAAGTTTTCTTCAATCTACGACATTGATTTTGATAGTCGCCCTATCAAATCAAAAGCATTGAGTTCAATACTTTCTACTTTACTCGTCGTCCGGTACCTGATGACAATAAAGAGGATAGTAATGCGCGGACTACGCAAGGGTTATGTATCGCGTCAAGAAAATCTTGCAAAGGTGAAAGGTAGGCTTGATATTTGCCGTACGGAGCGCAATGTGATGCTTGGACATCAGGAGAGGGTATTCTGCCGTTATGAAGAATATCTGGTTGATACACCTGAGAATAGGCTTCTGAAACGTGCCCTCCTCGCCACCGGCGATATGGTTGCTATGATGCAAGGCCACCCTGCCTATCCAATTCTCACAGCTATGCTCAACCAGAGTAAGCGCGCGTTCTCAGATGTATCTGAAGATAGTTCAGCAGACTTTCATTTAACTAAGTCAAACAAACTCTATAAGGAGTATGACGAGGCCATACGCCTGGCAAGGATGATACTCCGCAAGCAAGATGTCGCTGTGAGTAGCCACGGGGAGCATCAACTTGATACCGTTCCCGTCTTTAGAATTGACATGGCTCTTCTCTTTGAGCATTATACACTTGCCAAACTCCGGCAGACATTCGGCAATGATGGGGTTATGTATCAAGTTAAGGGTTATCACGGTCGCTACATTGCCGACTTCCTCATAAAGAAAGGGGACGTACGCCTCATAGCAGATACAAAATATGTTGTCGGAAAGGACAAAGCGTCCCAAAATGAATACATATCTCAGCTGAGTGGCTATGCCAGAGATCATATGTTGTTGCGGAAGTTGGGCTACGACCCAACCATAATATCATCGGTTCCGATTGTTCCTTGTGTCATATTATATCCCCATGAACGCGCCTCTGCATTGACCCTTTCCTCATTGTTTACTCACCCGGTAAGCCACACAATGCAGTTTTATACGTTCCCGGTTAAAATACCTACATATACCGGATGATTATGGCAGAAGAATAGTCTTATCCCCAAGGGAGAAGGTAGGTTCAATTCTTGGTACTTTTTGGTGGGGGTGAACAATTTGGGGGATGAGGTGTAGTTATAGTGGGGGGCTATTGGAATTGTTTAGATTATTTATTTATGAAAGTACGTTTTGTTGTTGCCGTTTTTGCCCTGGCGTTGGCGGGGCAGTCGGCTTTGTATGGGAAGAAGGTTGCGCAAAGGCGGTATATCACTCCGCAGGAGGTGCATGTAACGGTGTCGCCGGCGGCCGTGCAAAAGGCTAACGCTTTATATGAGGGGGTGCGTGCGGCATATGCGCAAGGTAAACTGTCCCCTGTCGGGGTGGTGGAGACGGCTCTCTATCATAAGGTTTGGAGCCCGGAGTTGGCGGGCCGGTGTCTGCAATTAGTCTCTGACAAAAATAATGATGCCAAGGCTGAACTGGGTCATCTTTACACCTTTTTCAAGACGGCGTATTTGTTCCCGGGCAAGGAGGCCGAGGGTGTGCGCTTGCTTGAGGCGGCGGCCGCCAATGGCAATTTGAAGGCAAATGATTATCTGGGGATATATTATTGTGGCAAGAATGATTATAAGAGGGCACTGAAGTATTTCAATGCCGCGGGGGCCGAGCATATCCCTTATGCGCTCACCTTAATAGGCGGAATGTATGAGGAGGGGAATGCCGTTAAGAAGGACCGGGCCAAGGCGCGTGAGTACTATCAACGTGCCGCTGCGCTGGGTGATGCCGCGGGCGCACAGAAATATGGTTATGCTCTGCAGCGTGGTTGGTTTGGCACGGTTGACATGCCTGACGCGTTTTTCTGGACATACATCGGCGGTGACTTGGGTAGCGATTTTGCCCGTTCAAACCTTATGTTGCCAATACGTGGTGAGCGTTTCGGCGATGATGTGCATACGGCTTTCATTCGCAACGGCATGACGCTTGTGGATGCCTGGAACGATGAATACGGCGAAAAACTGAAAGCCGAGCCTATCTATCAGAAAGGGTATAAAGTAGGTCTCCCGGCAAGAACCGTAGCCGCAGAGAAGGGTGACGCGTGGTCGCTGTTCTACCTGGGGAGCATGAGCTATAACGATGAGTTTCTGAATCACTCGGGCGACTTCATCAGCAAGTGTTATGAGCCGCTGATTGCCGCCGGCAAGCTGCCTGATTCGGCTATGGCGCTGGTGTATGCGCGTATGGGCGAACTGTATAGGAAGGGTGATGGCGTAAAAGCCGATGCTGCCAAGGCTCGGGAATATACCTCAAAAGCGGCTAAGCTCGGTAGCCTGGATGCTTACAAGATTGTGGAGAATATCCCTGACTGAAATAATTAAAAAATTAACTGCACCCCAAGAGCCGTATAGGACTTTTGGGGTGCAGTCTTGTTTCGATACAGCTTGTGGCTGTTGTTAGTTTATGGGGATTAAGGGAGGGGAGACGGTTTGGTTGCCGATGGTGCGGGGGCGCTGAAGCACGGGGACTTCTTGGGGTGCTTGCTGGCGCTCGGGGTATTCGGTGGGGATTTTCTGTAGCCAGTAGTAGTCAATTGTCTCTGACATGTCATGGTGATGTATTCCCTCGGGGCAATTCTCCATTTTTTCTTCCCAATGTGACCATCCCCTTGTCACGGTCTTGAAGTAGTCCCAGTCTTCATTGATTACGCCACTGTAATGTGCATCCCGGGTACCTCCGCATCCGCCCACATAGGGGTATGTCCATGTCTCATAGCTTATGCGGCCTCCGGAGACCTGTGTATTCCAATTGCGCCAAGAGTATTCTTGGCCGTCGTTAGGGAATTTGTCAGCAGTAAAGCGCATGAAATACCTGGGAATTTCATAAACTTCATCTTTCATATTAGCTAATTGTCCCCAATACTTCGTTAGAGATTTAAACCGGTAGTATCCCGTGAAGCCGTCGGTGTGAAAATACTCCTTGGTGTGGGAGTAGATGTATCTTGTACCGTCGTTGGAGTATGCGCAGTATGAGTAGTTGTTCTCAGGCGTAAGGTTCCTGATGCGCAGCGTTGCGTCATAAACCACGGCGCAGTCATCCCAGCGTCTTGAGTTGGTCTTTACCTTGGCCATGTTGCCAAACGGGACTCTGTATAGGTTGCCGTTGGTCTCATTCTTCAAAAGGATTCCCAACTCGGGCCCTTGTGATGAGCCGGTTCCGAAGATGAAGCGCACCCTTATGTCGGCTGTCTTTATGACGTTGCGCACGGGCCCGAGGGCATAGCTACGGTAGTATGAGACACATGCCGATGAGGTGTGTGACAGGTTATAACTGGCAATGGTCTTGTCATCCTTTGGGTCGGAATATTTTACCGACGAGGTGCCGTTATGGAAGCAGAGTGATGAGTTGCCGCCAAATATAAGTTTGAGAATATAGGGTTTGAAAGATGTTGATATGCCGTTCAAGGTACACACATCATCGGCTCCTACAAATGCGGGACACCCTTTTTTGGATAATACGCCGCGCAGCATTGAATTCTTTTTGCCCCCGTGGCAGACGGCTGCCCAAACAATGGTGCGGTTCAGGCTCTTGAGGGTCGAGTTCAAAAACTTGGTTTGCAGGACCACCGACTGGAGGATTTCCTCTTTATCAACCTTGCTAAAGTTGAGGTAAATACCGTCCTTGTTGGCGGCAACTCCGTCAACATATTTTTTGCCATCTTTGCCTTTTTTGGTGTAGCCGGAGATGTATGAGTCCCACAGAGCAAAAGGCAGAGAGAGGCCCCCGTCAGGCGTGCCGTGACAGATCATAAAGACAAGGTCAAAGTTCGAGAAACTTTTCAGGCCGGCGGGTGTGCCGGCGATGGTTGACGTCGTGACCTTGTGTCCCACCACCTTGGCATTTGCATCAGCAATAGCGTTTGTTATCACGGAGGCGTTGAATCCCCAGGGGTTCCAGATGCCCATGCTGTAGCGGTTTAGAATTACGCGTCCGGCGGTTGCGCGGCTGTCAACGGCAACCGAGGCCTTGCGCTGAACCAGGGGTTTGGCTGTTGTGGGGATGTCCGGTTCGTCCCAATTATCCGGGAAGACAATCTCGGTGTCCTCCGGCTCATCAATCTCCATAATGTTGGCGAATCCGTCCCAGGGAGTCTCCTCCTCCTGCCCCGTGTCCTCATTGGCGACATCGGCCTTGTCGGCGCCGGTGGTCAGGTGTGCCAGCTCACCGGTCAACTCGTCGGTTGCGGCGATATCCTCAGGCGACACCGGTTGCACAAGCTGCTCATTGGCACCCGTCAGGTTGTTAAAGTGATTCTCAGGGTCCAAGGTGAACTCGCTGCCGTCGTCAGCCGTTACGTGCAGCACATTGTTGTCATCGATAACTACCTTCTTTACAAAGGGAAGTTGCTGAACGCGGCTTGCCAGGGTGGCGGGGTCGGCACACTCAGGCAGGCGCATCAGGTCGGCAGCTTGTTCGGCATTTTGGATATATTCTGTCTCGGTGTACTCGGCATTGCTACCCTCCCCACCGGGATTATCCTTGTCGTCATTTGAGCATGCACCCAGGAAGGCGATAAGAATTATTGAAAAAAGGTATTTCTTCATCTTAAGGAATTATAGGGGTGTTTCATTGAGCGGAACCACACAACGGCTCCACGTGCCAAAAATAGTATAATTATTTGACATTCTTGAGGTTTGTAACCTTAATGTGCCGGGGCGGGCGATATCGTTGGCATATTTTCGCGGAAAAGCTAATTTTGTAACCGATAAGAATGATAAAGGTACGAAAGAAGCTTCAAGGGTATCTGCGGCTGTTGCCGGCATGGGTGTTTACCGCCCTGGTGACGGCTGCGGTCCTATGGTTGACGCTTGCCCCCGAGCCTATCGGGCATGGGAATATGCCGCCAATCCCGGGCCTTGACAAGTTCGCGCACTTTATGATGTTCGGCGGCCTGCAGGTTGCCGTGTGTACCGACCTGTGGCTGACGCATCGCCTGAGCTTGCGCACAATGCTGATAGCTGCCTGTCTGGTGAGCTTGTTTGGCGGGGGTATCGAGCTGCTCCAGGGGTGGATGCCTTACGGACGCGGGGCTCAGCTCAGTGACTGGGTGGCCGACATTGCGGGGGCCTTTTTCTGGGGATGGCTCGTTGAGCGGTTTTACAGGTAAACGGGTTCGGCGGGTATTTCAGGTGCCGGGAAGATGCGTTGCAGTCCCTGCAGGTTGTCGGGGGTGTCGTCAACGCGCTTCAACGGGCGGCGCAGCCAATATGGAAGCAGCTTCAACAGGTCAACCTTTATCCCTTTGTGTATCGGGGTGAAGGTCATCAGGGCCCTTTCCTCATCCAACTGCAGGGTAAAGGGGGCCGGCTTGGAGAGGGAGGTGGCATCATCGTCAAGCGTCATGTACAGCTGTGCCTCAAAAACCCCGGGCTTGGCCGTTGCTCGCAGCCTGCCCAACAATGTCCCCGGGGTAATCCCGTGGTTTGAGGTCTGCAAGGCAACGATGTTGTAGACTTTCCCCGGCAGGGACTCTTCGCGCTCAATCGCCACCCTGCCACCGTCGGCCGGGAAGTGCCACAGCCCCTCAACGGGATGCAGCGGTCGCGCAGCCAGACGTTTACACAGGCTGTCGGTGCCATTGTAACCGGGCATCACCTCAGACCGGGCCGGCATGGGCAACCCTGAGAGCACAGGCCCGACAGCCATGCAACCCACGCGGCACATCAACAGCAGTGCCACGATGAAAATGAGTCTTGGAACCATTTATTACATATCCAGATCCATCCCCTCAAGAATGCGACGGGCGCGTTCAAGGTCGGCCTCCCGCACCATTATGCGCAATCCCCCGATTGAGTTGAAGCCGATGGGCAGAATCGACGAGAAGATGCTGTTGTCGATAAACGCATCAATCCCCTCATCCTGCAAGCGGTTGAGGATGAGGTGTGCCGGCACGTCGCGACTGACTTGGGTCAGCAGCACCGGGTCGTTCTTCGGGTTATTTAAGCGTATCATCTTGTTGAGGTGAAGTGTGTAAATCGTGTTGTGGGTTAACGAAGTCAAAGAGACGGCGATAATATGCGGCTTTCCACTCAATTGACCTTGGGAAGGCCCGCGACGAGGAGGGCATGCGCCAGATTCGCACCTCGCGCCCGTCAAAAAAGTGCGTGGTATGGTACTCCCCCACGGCAATCTTTTTAAAGCCCACGGTGTCCCCGAGCGTCTCCACCGCCTTTTCGCCCGTCAGAGCTATGTCATGACAAAGGGGCAGCTGCGCCAACAGGGCACCAAAGTCACGCGGTTGCACCACGGTGAGATGCGCGTCAGAGGCATTACCCTTCTCGCGCACCACCTGCACGGCCGTGTCGGTGAGCGCCAGCCCGGCCCTGCGGCAGAACGCAACTATTTTCTCCTTGTCGAACCCTTTGCCACCGGGCAACATAAAGGCATCTTTGTCTCCCGTGGAGATATATGCCCATATCCGCCACATGTCATTCTGGGGATTCGGATAGAAGAAATCCATGCACCAGCGAGCCTGCGGCGGCGGGAAACTCCCCGACATCAGTATGCGTGCATCGGGCGGCAAAAACGGGGGTAGGGGGTGCGTCTCTATGGGCATGCTGCTATTCAGGCTTTGCGGGTAGCGAAACGTAGGGCCACTGCGCCGTTGGCCGGGACCTTCACGCTCAGCAGTCCGTCGGGGAGCAGCGGGGTACTGATCTTGGCACCGCTTATGAGGTCAACGGCGTTGGCAGACCGCACGGGGCGTATCCCCAGCGTATCAAAGGCATGGGCAGGGATTTTTGTCTTTATTACAGCCTCACGGTCGGCAAAGTTGGCAATCACCACCACCGTCTCGCCCCCTGACGAGCGCATAAAAGCGTAGTGTCGGTGCGGGTCAAAGTCGGCCGGGCGGTCATAGTTGACGTACATCAGGTCAAAGAACCGGCCGCGCGATATCGCCGGCGAGGCATTGCATGCACGCATTATGGAGGTGTAAGTATTCTTCAGCGCCAACTGTTGCTGTGATAGGCGTGTGTCGTCAAACTGTCCCTGTTCGTCAAGCCAACGGCGCATGGTGGGCAGGCTCCAGTAGTCAAAAATGGTGGTGCGCCCGTCCCGGCCGCTGAACCCCTCGGCATCGGTGCCGGTCTCGCCGACCTCCTGACCCATATACACCATCAGCGGGCCTTCCCCCATAAAGGCCGCCACCGCCAACGGGGCAATCCCCTTGCGCGGGTCACCGGCAAATTGTGGGGAGCCGATGCGCTGCTCGTCATGGTTCTCAAGGAAGTTGAGCATGTGCGGTTTTATGTCCTCAACAGTTTGCCAGCAGCCGGTAAGCTGGGCGGCAGATACCCCGGAGGTCACCACACCGCGCAGGGTGTCATACAGGTTAACCTTGTCATACAGATAGTCAAAGCCCGCTTGCAGGTAAGGCCTGTATTGGCCGACATCATATATCTCGCCTATGAAAATTACATGTGGAAAGTTGGCTTTCACAGCCGGGATTGCCCACCGCCAAAACTCGGTGGGGACCATGTGCACCATGTCGCACCTGAAGCCGTCAACCCCCTTTGCGGCCCAATAGCGCAGAATGTGCAGCATCTTGTACCACGTGTCGGGCGTGGGGTGGAAGTGCCGCGAATGGTCGCCATAGTCGTACCCGTAGTTCAGCTTGACCGTCTCATACCAGTCATTGACCCCCGGGAAGGCGGTGAAGCAGTCGTTGCCCGAGGCCTTGGCCGGGAACTCGACATACTCCTCAACCCCCGGCATGGGAGGTAGTTGGGGCGTGAATCGCTGGCGCGGGATGTAGTAGAAGTTGTTGTTGTGACCGAAGTATAATGAGGTGTCGTCATGCGCGCCAAAGTCCTCAATCCCAACCGGTTTGGCATCGCTGTGGTAGCGGCGTGCAACATGGTTGGGGACAAAGTCAATAATCAGTTTCAGTCCGCTGTCATGAATCCGTTTAACCAGTGCCTCAAACTCCTCCATACGTTTTTCGGGCACGCGGGCAAGGTCGGGGTCCACGTCATAGTAATCCTTGATGGCGTACGGGCTGCCGGCTTTCCCCTTGACGACACTCGGGTTGTCGGGCAGAATGCCATGGGCCGAATAGTCGGTGGCCGTGGCGTGCTCAATCACCCCGGTTAGCCACAGATGCGTGATGCCGCGCCCCTGCAACTCAGTAAGCATCGCGGGGGTGTAGTCGTCGAATTTTCCCACCCCGTTGGTCTCAATGTCGCCGGCGGGCTTGGGGGCTGCACAACGATTGGTGTACAGGCGCGGAAGAATCTGGTATATAACGGGTTTCATGGACCGGGAGAGGCTTCTTATTTGGTAACGGTGATTTTGACGGGCTCGGCAACCTTCCATTTGAAGTTTACCGTGAGGCGGCGCGTCTCAGGGTCGTATTTCCATGACAGCCTGCCGGTGCCGGTGTTTACCGCGGCGGGTTTGCTGACATTCTCAAACACAAGGGAGATCTCCTTCTGGGCGGGTTGTCCGGGATAGTCACCTTTTGAGGTCATCTCCACAGTAATCTCTTTCTCGGTGTCGGCACCCTTCATGGTGATGAGGGCGTAACGGCCCGACTCAAGGCTGCTGTTTGATGTGCGGTCATCCTCAAACATCGTATACTCTGATTCGGTTCCCGGGGTCGGGAAGTAGAGTATGGTATAGCGGTCGGTACGATAGTCACCGGTGTTCTCCATTTTGTATGTGGCCTGTGGGATGAATGCGCCGGCACGTACAAACAGGGGCAGCTTGTCCAGGGGGGCGTCAACCGTGGCGGTTGTGTGGCCCTCAAACACGCGTTCGGGGTTGGAGAAGTCGATCCATGTACCCTCGGGGAAGACTACCTCACGGCTCACGGCCCCGGCGGTCATCACCGGTGCCACAAGCACGTCACGGCCCCACAGGTATTCGTCGCTGATGTCATCATAGCGGGTGCTGCCGGGGGTGTAGAAATCCAGCGGGCGCACCAGGGGTAATCCCTCGGCGGCATTCTCCCACGCCAGGGTGTAATTATATGGCAGCCAGGTGTAGCGGGTCTTGATAAGGTCACGCAGAATATCCTCATATTGGGGATAGTTGAACGGCTCGGCAGCCTGTTGGGCGTGGGTGCGCAAGATGGGGCTGAAGGTTCCTAATTGCAACCAGCGCACATACAGCTCAGGGTCGGTGGGGTTCTCCTCGTCAACGGCAAACCCGCCGACGTCATGGCTCATATATCCCAAGCCGCTGAGGCCTGAGTTGAGCATAATCTTGATTTGCGGTTGCAACCCGCCCCATGAGCGGCTGACGTCGGTTGACCACGGGAAAACAGAGTATCGTTGCAACCCCGTTGTGCCGCCGCGCATCAGCGTCATCAGGCGTGTCTCGGGATACTCATTTTCAAACAGGTTGAAGATGATGCGGCTCCAGTCGTTGCCATATTGGTTATGATACTGTCGAGCCGTCAGGCCGTTGGCATGGAGGCCGCTCTCAGGGTGCACCTCGGGTTCGCCAAGGTCTCCCCACCAGCCGGAGATGCCCTCGTCGGTGAGGGCCTTGTAGCGGTTGCGTAGCCAAGCAAAAGCGGTGGGGGAGGAGACGTCGAACATAGCACCCTCGCCAACCCATATTTTCACCGGCTGTATCCCCCGGCCGGTGCTGTCGGTGACAAAGATGCCCTCTTGAGCCAGCTCATTATAGTTATCCACACCCCGGCCGTTTGTCAGCACGTAGGGTTGTGAAATGGGTATCAAATGCACACCGCGCTTCTTCAGGTCGCGCAGCATCCCTTTGTGGTCGGGCCATTGCTCCTTGTCCCATGCCAGGCGCCCCATGTCCTCCTCCTTGCCATACCAATACAGGTCAAGGACTATGCCGTCAAGGGGATAGCCCCCTTTCTTCAAGCGCGTTACCACGCTGTCGGTCTCATGTTGCGTCTTGTAGCCGTACTTCGACGTTATGTAACCCAGGGCCCAGAAGGGGGGCAACTTTTGGCGTCCCGTCAGGGCTGAAAGCTGCTTTGTTATCCCCGGCAGGCTACCCCCGCCGTTGATAAAGTAGTAACTGACAGGGGCCTGTGCCTCGCTGGTGTAGACAATGGGATTGTTCATTACCATGGTGGCGGCAGCAAAATCGTCAAACAGAACGGCATACCCGTTTGATGAGATAAACAGGGGCATGCAGATGTTCATCTGTTTGATGCGCTCCTCATCAGCGGTGTACCCATAGTTCTGCTTGTTATAGATAACCAGCGTGTCACCTTTCAGGTTGTATGAGTATCCGCGCTCACCGGCACCGTAAAATGAGCCCCCACCCATCGTGGAAAGGGACATGGTTTGCTTGCCGCCGGCCACGGTGCGCACGCCGTTGTCGCTGACAGCGCGGTCGGGCCCCGCCGAGATGCTCACGGCACCATCGGCACGGTTCACCGTTACCGTCATCCCCGTGGGGGTTATGTACGCCATGCCGGTGGCCGTCTCAATGACATTACCGTTGAACTCAGCCATGGGGGTGAGAACGGATGCGTCGGTGCGCAGGTCGTTCCACCCGGCCGGGGTGTTGCTGACGCGCACAATGTCGTCAGTTATAAACTCGATGCCAACCACCCGGCCGCCGCGGGTGTCGGTGGTGAATTTGGCGGTTGTGCCAAAGGCGGTTGTGCCAAGCACAAGCATTGCAAGGGTGTATGATAATCTCATGCCGATTTTTAGTTAACTACGGGCTTATATACTCTGTTCTGCAGCAGAATCTTGGTCTACGCTGCAAATATAATCAATTTTATGGCTGTTGGACAAAAATTATGGACATGGGGAAACACGGAAAGGTCACAATCCCGAACTAACGAACGCTCGTCTTGAGCACCCGTTCTGTTTGACAACCTGTATACCTTGCATCCCGACCTTTCAAGCGCTGAGATACGGCTGTGCTCATTTATCGTCTCGGGGATGTCCTCAAAGGAGATTGCTATGCTAACCAACCGCTCCCTGCGCACCATACAGAACACAAAGTACACGTTGCGCAAGAAACTGAATATCAACACCGGCACCGAGGGGTATTTGCTTAAGTTGTCAGTCCTTGACGGTGTACAGGCTAAGGCGTTGCGTGACCAATGCAGCCGATAGGCGTTCAGCGAGCCAGGTGCGCCGGACGCAGAATGTAGGGCAGGGGCTCGCGCATGTGCAGTGTGGTGTCAGCCTCAACATCCCGCAGGGCCTGCAGCGCCGCCACGGGTGATGATTCAGTACGGGCAATTACATAATACAGCGGCTCGCGGTTCTGGAACACCATCGCCTCGGGATACCCGTTCTCAAGCAGTCGCTTGCGCATCTCCTTGGCGTTGAAAAGTTGCTTGAATCGTCCCACCACAACGTTGAAGCGTGACACGGTACTGTCATTACCGCCAAGCCCCTCGGTGTACCCAATCGGTTCGGTAGCAATCCATAGTGTGTCGGGGCCTACGGTCATCATGGTCTGACCCACGCGGTTGCGATATTTGCCATAGATTGTTTGCTCAACGGCACGCACCGAGTCGCGCCGCGCAAGGGTGCTCTCATACACCGCCCGGTAATGCTTCTCTGAGGGGCGGCATCCCGCTAAAATCCCTACCGTCAATATAGTTATCAAACAGATAGTAGCGTGTGTTTTTCTGTTTCGCTTCATTTTTTTGTATTCCTATTGTGCAAAAATACTCAAAAATAGTTACATTTGCATCGCAAAGCGCTTTTACAGCAAAAATGTGTGAATCAATAATTCATAGATTTTTTCATATTTACAACCTTATTTTCTATTAAAAACACAGTCTCAATGAAACTGTTTAAAAAAGTTTTTCTGGGCGCATTATTGACAATGTGCGCATCATCCGCCGGCGCAGCCACCTTTGTTGGCGACCGTACCGACTTCCGTGATGAGACAATTTATTTTGCCATGACCACCCGTTTTTATGACGGTGACCCCTCAAACAATACCTATTGTTGGGATGGCCGCCTTAATGTCAATGACCCGGAGTGGCGCGGCGACTTCAAAGGTCTCATCGCCAAACTTGATTATCTTAAGTCATTGGGCTTCACTGCCGTGTGGATTACTCCGGTGGTTGAGAACGCCTCGGGACTTGATTATCACGGATATCACGCTTTTGACTTTACAAAGGTTGACCCCCGTTATGAGTCAAATGACTGCAAATTCCAGGACCTGATTGACGCAGCTCATAATCGCGGAATGAAGGTGATTCTTGACGTAGTGCTCCAGCACACGGGCAACTTTGGCGAGGCTACTCTTTGTCCCATGTTTGTCAAGGATTATTCCAAAAACCTGTCAAACATCGACGCGTCAATGAAGTTACACCCCAATACCAAACTCCCCGCCGACTACTTCTCATTGGCTGCCGGTGCACAGTACAACTCTCGTCTGTCGCTTATGAAGAATGTTGATGGACAGAACCATGACGTCAACAACTATTGGCACCATGTGGGGCAGAACTGGGACTGGGATGATTACTCACGCGTGTGGGGCCAGATTGCCGGCGACTGTGTGGACCTCAACACCGAGAACCCCTACGTCAGCAACTATCTGGTTAAGTGCTACACCAAATTTATCGACATGGGCGTTGACGGTTTCCGCGTTGACACCAGTGGCCACATCGCACGCCTCACCTTCAACAACGCTTTCTTGCCCCAACTGCATGAGGCTGCCGAGAAGGCTAAGAACAAACGTGGCGGTACCCCGTTCTTTATCTTCGGCGAGGTTTGTGCTCGCTCTCAGGAGGTAATTTATCGCGGCCAGAACTACAACTGCTCTCCCTGCTTCTACACTTGGAAAGAGACCAAAAATTATGCATGGGACTATAGCGAGACCTCATGGAACAGTATCCGCGTTATGGAGGGTGAGTTCGGCGAAAGCCACCCCAACGCCAAGTCTGTGCTGCAGCAGGCCAAAGACTATGAGGGCCATGCCGATAATATTTTGCTCAAGAGCGACAACCACCAGCTCAAGAATAATACCTACCGCACCCCCGACCACTCAAAGAGCAACGGCTTCAACGTTATCGACTTCCCCATGCACTGGCGCTTCTCAAATGCCGAGAACGCATTTAACGTGCGCAGCCAGGACAACCTCTACAATGACGCTACCTACAACGTCGTGTATGTCGACAGCCATGACTACGGCCCCGACGGCCAGGACCGCCTGCGCTTTGCCGGCGGCGAGGCTGCTTGGGCTGAGAACCTCAGCCTGATGTTTACCTGGCGCGGTATACCCTGTATATATTATGGTAGCGAGATTGAGTTTCAGGCCGGTAAAACCATCGATGAGGGTGCCGGGATGGCTCTGAAAGATGGTGGTCGTGCATACTTCGGCGGCTTCATCGAGGGCTCGGTTACCCCTACCGACTTTGGGCAATATACTAACGCGCAAGGCAACGTGGCAGCAACCCTCTCACACCCGCTGGCTCGCCATATCCGCCGCCTGAACCTCATCCGCGCTGCTGTCCCCGCTTTGCGTAAGGGCCAGTATACAACCGATGGCTGCTCGGGACGCATGTCTTACAAGCGCCGTTACACCGACTCAAAGGTTGACTCTTACGTGCTCGTAACCGTCTCAGGCAACTCAACCTTCACAGGTATCCCCAACGGCCGTTATGTTGATTGCGTTACCGGTGATGTAAAGAATGTCACCAACGGCTCACTCACGGCAAATTGTAGCGGTAAAGGCAACCTGCGCGTATATGTCCTCGATACAAACCTCACAAAGGCTCCCGGCAAAATCGGCGAGGATGGTAAATATCTCTACAACACCTCATCAGTAAGCCAGCAGCAACTTAGCTACGTCACCGAGACTCGTCCCCTCGACACCACTACCGTTAAGGAAACCGGCGGTGGCGGCGGTGGCGGCCAAGTGATTGAAGAGCCCGAGAACCCCATTGCCCCCGCACTGTATGAGGATGAGTATGCCGTATTCTTCGAAAACTCAAATAACTGGGGCGGCTACATCAAATGCTGGGTATGGAGTAACGGCACAAACTATACAGGTGGAACCTGGCCCGGCCAAAACTGCACCTACCTCGGTAATGGCATCTGGAAATGGTCATACACCGGTACCGGCGAAATCCCTGAAGGCTCAGGCGTCATTTTCAACAACGGTAGCGAGCAAACGTCTGACTTTGTCTACACCAACGGTGGCTACTACAACGCCTCAGGGCTTGTGAAGACGATTACCGCCAATGGTGAGAACCCCAACCCGCCCACGCCTCCCACTCCCTCTGATGATACCTGGACCATCTACTACACCGGCTCATGGAACCCCGTTAACTGCTACTTCTGGGATGCCGGCAACGGTAACAAAGAGTGGCTTGGCTCATGGCCCGGAACACCGATGCAGATGGTTGACGGTCGTTGGCAAATCACTTTCAAACCCGACACCCAGGTTGTTACCCCCATGTGTATCTTCAACTCAAACGGCAGCCAGACAGGTGACCTCGTTGCTAAAAACGGCGGTATCTATGGAGAGAATGGTGAGTTTATCGGCCTCGAGGTTTCAATCCCCGGACTGCAGACTCCCGACAACACTCCGTATACATTTGAGGTCAAAGACGGCATCCTCACCATTTATGGTAATGGATACGCAACCGCACCGCTCTATACCCTTGACGGACGCGTGATGATGCTTGAGGTACGTCCCGGTATCAACACCTACTCAGACCTCCCCCGAGGCTTCTACATCCTCGCACATAAAAAGATTCGCCTCTAAATGATCTTTTAACCAACCGACTTCGGTCTATACTATATAAGGGGTGGAGACAAAAAAGTCTTCACCTCTTATAATATATAAGTGCAGAAACTAATATTGGTCTGTTCCAAATTTGTAAAAGCCGGATTGGCGTGGGGTGGTCCCCGGGCGTCAATCCGGCTTTCTTTGTGGGGGTGGACTGTGTGGAGGACGAGGCAGTTTTTGTGGGGGTGGGGGAGTGGTTGTGGATGGTTGGTAGGAATGGGCGTTTTTGGG
>CAYMNF010000045.1:0-17250 GCA_964391735.1 uncultured Bacteroides sp.
GCCCCCATCGCCTCTCCGATAATCCATCATTCTATCGCTTGCGGGTCGGGTAGGGGGCGGTTTTTTGCTTTTTTGGGGGAATTTTGTTAACTTTGCCAAATATTAGGAAATCTCTGCAAACACATGACAAAACCCCGAATACTATTTATCTCACAAGAGCTTACACCGTACCTGTCGGAGACCCCTACCAGCATCCGTGGCCGATTAATCCCCCAGGGACTGCAGGAGAAAGGGAATGAGGTGCGAACCTTCATGCCCAAGTATGGCTGCATAAACGAGCGCCGCAATCAGTTGCATGAGGTTATCAGGCTTTCGGGCATGAATCTTATCATTGACGACACCGACCATCCCCTCATCATCAAGGTCGCAACCTTGCTGCCCACCCGCATGCAGGTATACTTTATTGACAACGATGACTACTTCCGCCACTCACCCAACAAGGAGTTGGAGATAGCCACATCGCCTGACGACAATGATGAGCGTCTGCTGTTCTTTGTGCGCGGCACCATTGAGACGGTCAAGAAGTTGCGTTGGGCACCCCAGGTTATCCACTGCATGGGGTGGATATCGGCATTGGCGCCGATGTATCTGAAGCGTCTGTACAGCGACGACCCGGCACTGTGTGACGCCAAGATTGTCTTCTCGCTGACAGGCCGCGGCAATATGGCCGAGCCGTTGCCCGAGCGCCTTGTGGAGAAGATGAAACTGGATCAGTTGAGCGATGAGGATTTCCATCATCTTGCCGGCAACAAGGCTGTGACCGTCGGCGACCTGGCGCGCATAGGTATTGACTATGCCGACGCCGTGACGGTTGATGACCCGGAGGCTGACAGTGAGTTAATTGAGTATGCAAAAAGCCTGGGCAAGCCGGTTCTGGAGTACGGCGACCCGGCACGTCCTGTCGAGGAGGTTGACGCTGAGGTGATTGGCCGCCTGCTTGACTTTTATAAATCAATATGAAAAATTTCAGGGGCTTTTTTGCCCTCGCCATAGCGTTGCTACTCACCGCCACAGCGTGTGATGACGATGCAACGACCATAGGGTCCTCTCTGGTCAACGACCAGGTTGAGATTGTGGTGGACTCGGCATACACCCTCACCGGCCGCTCGGTGGCGAGCAGCAGGTTGCAAAGCCGTACAACCCTGCAACTGTTGGGCGACATTGAGGCGCAGGGATACGGCAATTTCCACAGCGACTTTGTTACTCAATTTATGCCTGTCGAGGAGATGGACCTCACCGGGGTTGAGGAGGAGAACATTGACTCTTGCCACCTGATAATGCGTATGCCCAAGGCTGCCGCGGTGGGCGACTCACTGGCCCCGATGGGTATCAATGTTTACCGGCTCACAAGCCAGCTCAACGTGCCCATATACAGCGACTTTGATGTCAAGGGTAAATACAACGACACCCCTGCCGGGAGCACCTTCTACACCCTGACGACACAACCCGGTGACACCACCAAGTTTGCGTCGTTGAACGCCAATGTGCACGTTGACCTCGGCCGGCAGTTTGCCCTTGACCTGGTGAAGAAGTACAAAAGTGACCCGCAGATCTTTGCCACCCCTGATGTCTTTGCACAATGGTTCCCCGGGCTGTACGTCACCACCTCTTTCGGGTCGGGACGAGTGGCCCAGGTTGACTCTACCGTCATCACCATGTATTATCGTCAACGCGTAAAGCTTGACGCGGGTGGCAAAAACGAACGAGACACACTCTACAACCGCCATGCTTCATATCTGGCGGTAACGCCTGAGATAATCTCAAACAACAACTTCGCCTACAAGATGGCCCCGAGCCTGGAGGCACGTGCACGTGCCGGCGAGCCGGTGTTGGTGGCACCCTTGGGGTACGATGTTGAGATTACTTTCCCCACGCGTGAAATCATTGACAGCTACAGATCAAAGGCCGGCAAACTGTCGGTTATCAACAGCCTGTCCTTTACACTGCCGGTTGAGGAGATTGCCAACGACTATGGATTGACACCCCCGCCCTGTGTGCTGATGGTGAAGACCTCAGAGAAGGATGAGTTCTTCCTGAAGTCCCGTCTGCCGGACAACGTCACCAGTTTCTATGCCGAGTATGATGCCTATTCCCACACATACGCCTTCAATGATATGCGGCAATATATCCTGGCGATGCTTGAGAAAGGGGATGACATCACCCCCGAGGATATGAGTTTTACCATAATCCCGGTTACTATCGGATTTGAACAGGCAAGCAGCTACAACAGCTCCTCATATTATTACTACTATTATTATGGCGTGTCAAACAATTCAACCAAGACAGTCGTCAGCTCGGTTACCCCTTATGTACACCGGCCGGCCATGGGCCTGTTGAGGCCTGACAAGTCTCAGATTGTATTTACATACGCCGCCCACTCGTTGGGGATGTAGTTGTGGTCGGGCCCTCTCTCCCGTAGGCCCTTGCCCACTGAGGCAGATGTTGGTGCGCAACCCTTTGATATGGATAATCCACAAGGTATAATCAGACATTATGCCACCGTTTTGAAGGTTAACCGGCATAATATAGTGGTGCGCACCGAGGAGGCGTCGCCACAGGATTGTGGCGGATGTCATCTGGCGGGGATGTGCGGGCAAGGTGGCCGCTCAGAGATAAAGCTGCGCGTGTCGGTCAATTCTCCCCGGGTAGTTGTGGGGCAGCGAGTTTTGCTGACGGCCGACGGGGGTACCCGCGGCGCCGCCGTGCTGTGGACTTTGGGGCTGCCGGCAGCAATTTTCTTATCAATGATTTTGGGCTTGACCGCAACCGGGCTTGACGGTTGGGTAGTGGCACTGACGGCGTTGGCTGCCGTGGGTGTCTACTTCCTGCTTTTGGGGATGGTTCAACCCCATATTTTCAAACGAGAGATTTGGTCAATAACCCCGGTTGAGAAATAACAGAAATACTGAAATAGAAACGATACTCTAACAGTAGAGATGGGAAACATGATATTAATGTCAGTGATAGTGCTTGGAGCCATCGGTGTGGTCGCTGCCACGTTGCTGTTTTTGGTTTCAAAGCGCTTTTATGTGCATGAGGACCCGCGTATTGCCGAGGTTGAGGCACTGTTGCCAGGCGCCAACTGTGGCGGCTGCGGCTATAACGGTTGCCATGACTTTGCCGGTGCGTGCTGCAAAGCCACAAGCCTGGACGGGCTCCATTGCCCGGGTGCCGGCAATGAGGGGATGGCTCGCATTGCCGAACTGTTGGGACTGAAGGCCGCCGCGGCTGCTCCCCGGGTTGCCGTGTTGAAGTGCAACGGCACCTGTGACGCCCGACCCGCACGAGCCACTTATGACGGCGCCATGACCTGCACCGCCGCAAACCTTGTAGGGGCCGGCCCCACGGCATGTGCCGCAGGCTGTCTTGGTCTGGGGGACTGCGTTGCCGTATGCCGCTTTGGCGCGCTGAGCATTGACACCACTACCGGTTTACCGGTAATCGACCAGGATAAATGTACCGCCTGCGGCCTGTGCGTGAAGGCTTGTCCCAGGCTGTTGATGGAGCTCCGTCCGAAAGGGCCACGCGGTTTGCGCGTGTGGGTTGCCTGCAACAATCACGAGAAAGGGGCTGTGGCACGCAAAGCCTGCAAAAATGCCTGCATTGCCTGCAGCAAATGTGTCAAGGTTTGCACGCATGACGCGGTTACAGTGGCCGCAGACCTGTCGGTGATTAATCCGGAAAAGTGCAAATTGTGCCGCAAGTGTGTTGAGGCATGTCCCACGGGAGCCATCCTCACCGCAAACTTCCCCGTCAAGAAAACTGAACAAACGGCTGAAGCATGAAACTGAAAACTTTCCGTCGCGGGGGTATCCATCCCGCTGAAAACAAGATCACGGCCGGTGCCCCCATACAGGAGCTTCCTCTGCCAACCGAGGTTGTTCTGCTTTTGGGCCAACACATCGGTGCGCCCGCCAAGGCATTGGTTGCCAAGGGTGAACACGTTGTGCGCGGCCAAATGATTGCCGAGGCCGGGGGATTTGTCTCAGCCCCAATACATACGCCTATCAGTGGCACGGTCACCAAGATTGACCGGGTGATGCTCCCCGGCGGCCAGATGGGACCCGCAGTAACTATTAAGGCTGATGAAGCCGATGCCGAGGCTGACGTGCGTACCATTGAGGAGGAAACAAAAAGGCCTGAGCGTGACACACAGGCTCTGGAACCTTCAGATATTGTCAAAGCCATTGGCCAAGCCGGTATTGTCGGCCTGGGTGGTGCCACATTCCCTACATCCGTCAAGTTGTCACCGCCTCCGGGAATGAAGCCTGAGGTGGTAATAATCAACGGCGTTGAGTGCGAACCGTACCTCACCGCTGACCATGCGCTGATGCTTGCCCACCCCCGCGAGATTGTTGAGGGGACCCGCCTGCTGATGCGCGCCGCCGGGGTTGACCGCGGCATAATTGCAGTGGAAGCCAACAAGCCCGATGCCATAAAGGAACTTGAAAAATATGCCTCCAAGACCGGTAATATCACCGTGCAACCGCTTAAGGTGAAGTACCCCCAGGGTGGCGAAAAACAGCTTATCGAGGCCGTTTTAGGGCGCGAGGTGCCCTCAGGGGCCCTGCCGGTTGCAACCGGTGCCATAGTGCAGAATGTCGCAACTGCCTATGCTGTTTGGAAAGCTGTGGCAAAGGGGATACCCCTGAGTGAACGTATTGTCACGGTAACCGGACCCGCCGTCAGCAAACCGGGTAACTTTTTGGTAGCAATAGGGACACCCCTGTCTGATGTCGCCGAGGCGGCCGGGGGGATGCCTGAGGATACCGGGAAAATAGTTATGGGTGGCCCCATGATGGGGCGCACGGCGGTGACACTTGATACCCCCATGACAAAAGGCACCTCCGGCGTACTGTTCTTGCCCGTGGAGCGGGCAGCCAGACACGCTGTGCGACCCTGCATACGTTGCGCCAAGTGCGTGTCGGTTTGTCCCATGGGTCTTGAGCCTTTCCTGGTTTCTACCCTGGCGCGGCTTGGGAAAATGGAGGAGGCTGAAAAGGAGAAAATTATGAATTGTATAGAGTGTGGCTCATGCAGCTGGGTTTGCCCCTCATGGCGCCCCCTGCTTGACTATATCCGCGTGGGGAAAGGTGCTGTAGGCCGCATGATTCGTGAACGTCAAAGCCAAAAATGATGGAGAGGATATTTATTTCAGGGTCGCCGCATGACCACAGCCACAACTCCGTCAGCCGGTGTATGTGGCACGTTACCATAGCCCTGCTGCCCGCTGTTGCCATAGCCTTGTGGCAGTTCGGTATCGGGGCCGCAATAGTGCTTTCTACCGCTATCGTCGGCTGTATGGCGGTAGAATATGCCATAACACGTTGGATGATGGGGCGCAGTTGCACACTGGCCAACGGGTCCGCTTTCCTAACCGGCCTGCTTTTGGGTATGAACCTCCCCAGCAATTTGCCGTGGTGGATTGTGCTGATAGGCTGCGTGGCCGCTATCGGCATCGGAAAGATGTCCTTTGGCGGGTTAGGGTGCAACATCTTCAACCCCGCTTTGGTGGGACGCGTGTTCCTGTTGCTCAGCTTCCCGGCGCAGATGACGACATGGCCCCTGCCGGGTGTTAACCGCCTCAACTATCTTGATGCGGTGACAGGCGCTACCACGCTGGCTAACCTCAAGGCCGGCGCATACGAGGTCGCCACCGGAGCAACGTCAGCGGCCCAGACAGCCCCCACGCACCTGCAGAATCTTTTGGGCCAGGTTGGCGGCTCGCTCGGGGAGGTAGGCGCTGCAGCATTGATTATCGGTTTTATTTACCTGTTGTGTACCAAGGTGATAACCTGGCACATACCGGTGTCAATTATCCTCACAGCCAGCATCTTCTCATGGATTGTTGTTGGTGAGGACGCATGGATTGAGATTCTCTCAGGCGGATTGTTGCTTGGAGCCATTTTCATGGCCACTGACTATGTCACATCCCCAATGACGCATGGCGGTATGCTGCTGTATGGCGTGATGATAGGCTTCATAACCATTATTATAAGGCTTTGGGGCGCGTATCCCGAGGGTATGTCGTTTGCTATCCTGTTGATGAACGGTGCCACCCCATTGATAAACCGATGGTTTAAACCCCGCAGATTTGGCGAGAGGAGGCGCGTGCAAACAGCATGAAACAGTGGTTGAGAATGACCGTGGTGTTAGGGTGCATCACCATTATAGTTGGTGCCTTGTTGGCGTGGGTGCATGGTATTACCGAAGGACCGATTGCCGACGCCGAGTCTGCCGCACAGCGCAATGCCATTGCCTCGGTTGCGCGGGACAAATTTGACAATAACCCCATGGATTATAACTGGGAATGCACACTGCCGGGAGACCCTGAGCCGGTAGTCGTTTACCCGATGACACATGGGGGCAAGCTGACCGGGGTTGCTGTCAAGAGCTATACCCACCAGGCGTTTGACGGCGAGGCACGCATCATGGTAGGGTTTGCCCCCGATGGGAGCATAACCGGCTATGAGGTGCTGAAGCAGACCGAGACCCCGGGTTTGGGTGCCAAGATGGGGGAGTGGTTTAAGGACCCCGCGGGCAAACGCTCGGTGTTAGGCCGTACCCCCGGTGATGAGGGGTTGAAGGTGAGCAAAGATGGTGGCGATGTGGATGCCATCACAGCCGCTACCATATCATCGCGCGCGTTTTTAGATGCAGTAAATCGGGCCGCAAAGGCCTTTAATGCCTATAAACAGAAGAAATGAACCCCCTGAAGATAATATATAACGGCGTGGTGCGTGAGAACCCTACTTTCGTTCTCATGCTTGGTATGTGTCCCACCCTCGGGACCACGGGGAGCGCACTTACAGGTATGTCAATGGGCCTCGCAACCATGGGCGTGCTGATATGCTCAAACATGGTAATCTCAGCTATTAAAAAGTTGGTGCCCTCACAGGTGCGTATCCCATGCTACATTGTTGTCATAGCGGCCTTTGTAACAGTGCTCCAGATGCTCATGAAGGCCTACCTGCCAACCCTTGATGCCCTGTTGGGAATTTTCATACCGCTTATCGTGGTTAACTGCATTCTGCTGGGCCGTGCCGAGGCTTTTGCATCGCGCAACAATGTGGTGGCCTCAATGTTTGACGGCATAGGTATCGGTCTGGGCTTCACCCTGGCCTTGACCCTGTTGGGGTGCGTGCGTGAGTTTCTGGGTACAGGCCGTGTATTCGGCGCCGAGATTTATCCCGAGGCTTACGGTTCCCTGTTGTTTGTCCTTGCACCGGGGGCGTTTATAGCTCTGGGATTTTTGGTAGCCATCTTTAACAAAGTAAGAAAATGTTGACCTACATCTCCATCATAGTCACGGCAATATTTGTCAATAATATTGTCTTTGCGCAGTTCCTGGGGATATGCCCGTTTTTGGGTGTCTCAAAGAAACTGTCGTCGGCAACCGGCATGGGCATGGCTGTGACGTTCGTCATGGCACTTGCCACCACTGTTACATGGCTGTTGCAGACCTATATCCTTGATGTCTTCGGGCTCGGATACCTGCAAACCATAGTGTTTATCCTGGTCATAGCCGCTCTGGTGCAGATGCTGGAGATTGTGCTCAAAAAGACATCCCCCGGGCTGTATTTGGCGTTGGGTGTATTCCTGCCGCTTATCACCACCAACTGTGCGGTTTTGGGTGTGGCCATCTTGGTGATACGCAACGGCATGGATCTGGCACAAAGCGTTGTGTATGCCGTCGCCACTGCCATCGGCTTCACCTTGGCCCTGATGCTTTTTGCAGGTATCCGTGAACAGCTTGAGTTGGTTGATGTGCCGCGACCCATGCGCGGAGCCCCGATAGCCCTTATTTGTGCCGGCCTCCTCGCCATGGCCTTCATGGGCTTCTCGGGAATCAAGATTTGATTCCCTCAATACTACGCATTTGTAAATCAAACGCTCCACTTCATCTATGGATGGCGTGGAGCGTTTAAGTTTGCGTGCGAGTTGAGGGTTAGACGTGCTTTTTGTTGTATTTTTGGTTGAACGTGGCATCGTTCATGCAAAGGAGTTGGATGAAGTTGATGAGCGCGCCGATGCCAAAGAGTCCGCCGGTAAGGAGGTAGAGGATGCCCATTCCGGTTTGTCCGAGATAGAATTTGTGTGCTCCGAAGCAGCCGAGGAAGAAGCAGAGCAGCACTGCGGTTGACTTTTTCTTCATAGGATAGATGTGTTTGTGATTGGTTTTTTACTTTAAGCACGCAAAAGTAATAGTTTTATCAGTCAGCCAGTTAGGTCAATTTATGCCAATCTAAGTCAAATCAACTCAAAGCGACAAGTTGTCAAAATTTCAAATTAAACCCATACAGATTGCATTGAGTTTATTTACCGGACGACCCGGGAAAACGGCGACATCACGCAGGCATAATCGGCATGTCCGCTAGGTGGAAACAGTCCCTGCGTTCGCGAAAACCATAGCTATTAAAACATTTGACATGCATCACCTTGATTACCCCAGGATTTCCATAGACGGAGAAATATTGTGTTTAGGTAGTTAAAAATTGTGAAAGGGAGGTGGTTTGTTTGGCTGTGATGTGGAAAAGTAGTAAATTTGCAAAGATGTATCGCGCGGGACGACGCGATTTCGCCCCGGTGGATACTCTAAATTAAACTTTTTTATAACCAAAACTTTTTTGCCTATAGACTGATCATTACTCCAACCAGAAAACTGAAGAAGTAATGTACAACAAGACAAAGCTCACCGACGAACAGTTGGTTAAAGCTTATGCCGCAGGCGACAACAAAGCCTTTGACACCCTGTTGGCGCGTCATCAACAGAGGGTGTTTTCTTATATTTTATTCATAGTAAAGAACCGGGATTTAGCTGACGACATCTTCCAGGAGACTTTTGTCAAGGCTATTACCACAATTAGACAAGGCAGATACACCGACACCGGTAAGTTCTCAGCATGGCTTACCCGTATCGCTCACAACCTTATCATCGACCACTTCCGCCAGACCAAGTCTGAGGCGCAGGTGTCTGCTGATGATGAGAATGCTCCCGACCTGTTGAACCGTGCCCTCCCCGGCGCGTTGACGGTTGAGCAGGAGATCAGCGGTCGCGAAATCACCCGCGATGTACGCCGTCTGATTGCCGACCTGCCTAAGGCCCAAAGGGATGTCCTTGTGATGCGTTATTACAAAAACATGTCCTTCAAGGAGATTGCCGAGGCTACCAAGGTCAGCATCAACACCGCTTTGGGACGCATGCGCTACGCCCTGCTGAATATGCGCCGCATGGCCGATGAGCGCAACCTGGTGCTCTCATTGGGTTGAGTCGTGGCACCCTGTCGGTTTGCTGCATTCTTGTCAGGGCTACTTTTGGCCCTGTCATTAGCCGGTGCTGAGTTGCAGACTCGGTGCCGGTTGACGCATTTCAAGGATTATGAGCCACAGGATTTTGCCACCGATACCCTGATGTCGTTGGTGTCGGTCGAGGCGCGTGCCGCTTTCCCCGGCGACAATCCGCGCGGTGCAATGTCTTCCAACCGCTGGGGTATAGAGTTTGACAACGGCATCAAGGTTATTATTTGTCGCGGAAACACCGATTTTGGGTCGGAGTATAACCGCCCCCAACTCGTTGTGGATATCTGTCGGGAGGACAGTCTGTTGCAACGAACAGCCCTTTTTGAGGGTCTGGGGGATAAAGCATCAGAGTATCATACCCTGCGGCTTGACTTTAGGGAGCCGGGTAGGATGTCGGTATTAGCCGGGTATAGAGACCTGCATCCTGTTGTGGAAGTTGAGTTGCCCGCCGGGCTACCGGCAGCGAGTAGGGTCGAGTGCTTCCATACAGGCAAGCGGTGGACGCCGGCATACCTATGGATTGAGGAGCTTGCTGAGGCAACTATCCCTGTGGCGGCGTTCGATGCCGAGGCGTTGGCACGTGTCGGCAACGGAGTGGGCGGGATGTGGCAGATGTATGACCGCGAGAATGACACCCGATATGCCCTCCCCGGTGGTGAATATACCCTGGCTTGTATTCCGGACCCGCAGGTGCAAGACGGGTATCTGCTGCTGATGGCCGGCGGGGCCGTCAAATGTCCGGAATTATGGCCCGCGGGTGCCGTGAAGGGTCGCCTGAGGCCAACAGCCTTCAAGGACCAGTATTCGCTTGAGTGGACTACTGCCGACGGCTCACGGCTGCAAGATGAGGCTTACGCACAGCTCAGGGAGGACAATCAGCTGTTGACGCTGGTGTTCCCCTTGCACCGGGCAACCCTCCGATTTACTCGCAAAAGGTAAGAAAGATTGCGGTTTTTCGTCGCAAAGGCTTACGTTTGTCAAACAATTTGATTAAATTTGTGGCGATAATACCATGAACGATGGGCGTTTTGCATCAGCGCGATTTGCTTGAGATATCAACGTATGACGAACCCCGGGACGATGTGGCCGATGTGCGCGTCGTCTGTCCTGATGTCGTTATCGAGCCCCGGGAACTCCCCGGTGAGCCCGGCGCAGATATGCCCGTGGCCATGGCGGTTGGCAAGCCACTGTACAATTGGACGGGAGATGTGCTGTTGTCGGTAAAGATTGTCGGAGGCACAGATATACCCGCACAAATGCCTGAGGGAGAGTGTAAATTGTTGATGTACAGTCACGGGCTGGCGTTCAATAAGGGGCCGCACAATTACTACCTCAGCGATGACCAAATTTTGGCCGTATACCCCCTGACGCAAGGGGCGGTTGAGAAGCGACAGCATGCCGGCGGGGCCATCAATCCTGACGATGCCACGCATACCAACCGCCTGGTGCTCGAGTTTCGCGACCTGCTGACAGGGCGCCCGGCTGCCCTCATCATGGATGCTCGACGTTCGCCTCGGGCCTTTTTGTTGCGGCTGAAACAGAACCTGGCCCGGAAATATGAGCCGGAGAACCGCTGCCGATATGTCTATAATATCTTCGGAGAGGGTGGGGAAGTTGACCCGCAAAAGTTGAACGAGGCCTGCCGGCACGTCCCGGCTTATGTCTTGGCGCGATATGTCAGTGAGGTGACCGACCGGCCCCTTGCCGATGTTATCCCCAAGCTCGATGAGGCGTTGCGCCCCTACGGTCGTGAGGTTGGAAAGCCCCAAACATCCCGCTGGGTAAACATCGCCATCTTGCTGGCACTGGGATTTGCCGCAATAGGCATTTTGGCAAGTATTTAGGTTGAAATAGAAGAAAATAAACAAACCAATCATAAAAAATGAAAATTACAAAAAGGATATGTGCCGGCGTGTTAGCAGCCTTGACGGCTGCCGGCGCCATGGCAACCGATTATGTCCCCACGCCTGAGAACCTCAAGAGCCGCCAGGAGTTTGCCGATGCCGGCTTAGGGATATTCCTCCACTGGGGCCTATACTCCATGATAGGCCAGGGCGAATGGTTCCTGAACTATGGTGTGAATGCCGAGGAGTATGCCAAGACGGCAAGAGCTTTCTATCCCGCCGACTTCAATGCTAAGGAGTGGGTTGCCGCCATCAAGGACAGCGGCGCAAAATACATCTGCTTCACCACACGGCATCATGACGGCTTCTCGATGTGGGGCACAAAGCAGAGCCCCTACAACGTTGTGGACGGCACCCCGTTCGGGCGCGACATCCTGGCCGAACTTGCTGAGGAGTGCCAAAAGCAGGGGATAAGGTTGCACCTGTATTACAGCCATATCGACTGGACTCGCCCCGATTGTCCCCGTGGTCGCACAGGCCTGGAGACCGGCCGCGATGACAGCAAGATAAATTGGCCGCAGTATTACGACTTCATGAACGCTCAGCTCACCGAGCTATTGACCAACTATGGGCCAATCGGCGCAATTTGGTTTGACGGCAAATGGGATCATGACCAGGATACCGTACCCTTCAACTGGCAACTCGATGAGCAGTATGCCATGATACACAAACTGCAACCCGCCTGCCTTATTGGTAACAACCACCATGAGGATGTTATAGCCGGCGAGGACATCCAGATTTTTGAGCGCGATGTTCCCGGGCAAAACACATACGGATACAGCGAGCAGGAAGTCTCAAAATTGCCCCTTGAGACCTGCCAGACAATGAACAACATGTGGGGATACCGCATCAAGGACCAGAACTACAAGAGCGTGGATGACCTTATACAGTACCTTGTGCATACCGCCGGGCAAGGCGCCAATCTGCTGCTCAACATCGGCCCGCAACCCAATGGCGAATTGCCCGCAGCCGCCCTTGACAGGCTGAAGGGGATAGGCGAGTGGATGCGCAAGTACGGTGAGAGCATCTATGCCACTACCGCCGGCCCCTTCCCGGCACAGGAGTGGGGAACAACCACGCGCAGGGGTGACACCGTATATGTACATGTGCTTGACGGAAAGTCAACCACCGTACACTTGCCCATGGAGGGTGAGAAAATCCTCAGCGCCACAACCTTTGACGGCAAAAAAGTAAAGTTCTCAAATGCCGAATATTGCTCAACGCTGAAGCTCGATGAGACCCCGACAGGCCCCGATTACATCGTAGTCCTAAAAACAAAAGCTCGCAAATGAAAACTGAAGGCCACAGGGCGCTGGTTGAGGTATGTTGCTCATCGCCCGCTGACGTGCAAGCTGCCGTGAAAGGCGGGGCCGACCGTATTGAACTGTGCTCGGCCTTGGCGACCGGTGGGGTGACACCCTCGGCCGGCCTTATTTATGAGGCTGTTAAGATTGCCGGTTCAGTCCCCGTTATGGTGCTTATACGCCCGCGCGACGGCCACTTTGTGTATGACGAGGCTGAGGTGCGCGCCATGGAGGCGGATATTGCCGTGGCACGACGTCTGGGTGCCTATGGCGTGGTGATTGGCGCGCTTACAGAGGCCGGGACAGTGGATATGGCTGTGTGCCGCAGACTGGTAAAGGCTGCTCGGGGCATGAATATTACATTTTCTCGGGCCATAGACATCACTGTTGACCCCATGCAGTCACTGCAGCAGGTGACTGCCTTAGGCGTGGACCGCGTGCTTACCTCGGGTGGCGCACCAAACGCACTGCAGGGAGCAGACGTCCTCCGCAAAATGGTTGATGCCCGGGGGCCGCTGATTATGGCCGGCGGAGGTGTCTCGGCTGCCAATGTCAGCGAGATAGTGGAACTCACCGGGGTACCTGAGGTTCATGGCTCATTCAGAGCCCCTAAGGCCAAAGCACCCGTCTGCAACGAGCTCCCCGGCCTTGAAGCCGCTTTCAGGAATACATCTTCAAAAATCGTAGAAAAAGTTAAGGCATGTTTAAGATAAGGAATCTTACCGTTATCGCCCTTTTGGCAGCGTGTAATTTAGTTGCCGGGGCTTTCACTCCCCGGGATGCTGCCGCCCTTGATGCCAAGCGCGCCGCTGTCGGCAACGATGCTTACTTCGCTATACTTGACCGCCCGGACCTCACCGCTGAGGAACTGGAGGCCCTGAAGTGGGTTTATGCCTACTCACCGGTGGCTGACATTGTTAATGTCCCCGCCGAGCGCATGTTAGAGAGCGTGCGCACTGCCCTAAAGGCCCGCGAGGAGATGCCCTGGGGCAAGGAGGTCCCGCAGCGTGAGTGGCAACATTTTGTCTTGCCCCCGCGCATCAACAACGAACCTATCATTGATGAACACCGCCCCCTGTTCTTTGAGGAACTGAAGGAGCGGGTAAAGGGAATGTCCATGCAGGATGCCGTCCTTGAGGTCAACCACTGGTGCCATGAGTATGTTACCTATGAGCCCTCAGACGGCCGCACACGCACCCCCCTGCAGAGTCAGGCAGCCTTGATAGGCCGTTGCGGTGAGGAGTCAACCTTTACGGTGGCTGCTCTGCGTTCAATTGGCATACCGGCCCGCCAGGTCTACACCCCGCGCTGGGCGCACACCGACGATAACCACGCGTGGGTTGAAGCATGGGTTGACGGCAACTGGCATTTCTTTGGTGCCTGCGAGCCGGCCCCCGTTCTGGATATGGCATGGTTCAATGCCCCCGCAACCCGCGGTATGATGATGCACACTTTTGTCCGTGGAGACTATGACGGTCCCGAGGATGTTGTGGCCGTGGTGCCTGACGGTGTCAATATCAATGTCACGGCAACCTATGCCCCGGTGGTGCGTACCAACGTCACCGTGCTTGATGCCGACGGGCAGCCCGTCAGCGATGCGAAAGTGGCGTTTGCCCTTTACAACTATGCCGAATATTATCCCCTCACCACATCCACGGCAGGTGCCGACGGTCGCGCATCGGCAACCACCGGTCTTGGCGATATGATAATCTGGGCGTATAAGGATGGCGCCTATGGATTGGGCAAGGTGCGCGCCGGTGAGGACGCTGTTGTCTCCTTGACATCGCCCGTGGGTGCGTTTGACTTCAATATTGTCCCCCCCGTTCCCGGAAGATTGCCCTTTGAGGTCACCGAGGAGCAGACCCGCGAGAATGACCGACGCCTCGCCGCAGAGGACAGTATCCGCGCTCAGCGTGCCGCCGACACCTTCTATACCCCCGGCACGTTGGCTGATGCGTCACCGGCTCTTGAGAAGATGTTGACAGCAGCTCGCTCAAATTGGCGCGTAATAGCCGATTTCGTTCGTGAAGGTGACCCTGAGCAGCAACCCCTGCGCATGCACCTGCTTGAGGGCATCACAACAAAAGATTTGGGCGATGTGTCGCGCGAGGTTCTCAATGCCTCCATGCAGGGTGCTGTCGATACCACTGCATTCTATGCCCGTTATGTCCTGTCGCCGCGCATCAGCCGTGAGTACCTGTTGCCGTTGGCACGGCGCAATGCCCCGGGTGCAACCCCTGAGCAGATTATCAAAGAGGTGGAAGCACTGACTATTATCCCGGACTGGACACCCCGATTGGTGACCATGCAGCCGCAAGGTATCAAAGCAACCGGACGTGCCAACAAGCCCAGCCGAGATGCCTATTTCGTTGCACTGGCACGTGCCAACAACATCCCCGCGCGGCTGGACCCCGCGACTTCAGTACCCCAATGGGCCGATAAGGAGCAGAAGTGGCACGATGTACTGTTTGATACCCCTGAGACTTCCAAGCCGAAGGGACGCGTGCAATTTGTAAAAGGGGAGGATTGCCGTGTATTTGACCCGACCTATTTTTACCAGTTCTCATTGTCAAAGATTGATGACGAGGGTAATATGTCATTATTGGACTTCCCCGGCGACGGCACATTGTCAAAAGAGTTTAGCGAACCCGTTGAGGTTGATGCCGGCCGTTATCTGCTGACCAGTGGGCAGCGCCTGGCGTCAGGCGAGGTGTTGGCACGCAGCGTTATTTTTGACCTGCCGCAGGACTCAACGTTAACCATTCCGGTTGAAATTCGCCATGACGACACTGCCGTCTCGGTGCTTGGCAATTTTAACGCTGAGAACCTCTTTACCAACCGTGATGGCAACCGTCAATCCATCCTCTCGGCTACCGGCCGTGGATATTATGTAATTATGGTGCTGGACCCGGGCAAGGAGCCCACCAACCACGTTATGCGTGATGTCGCCCAGTTGCGTGAGGAATTTGAGGCCCGGGGCATCCCGATGGTTATTTTGCTAAAGAAGGATGCTGACCCGCGGGCCTGGACCACCGAGGCGTCAATGGCAAATCTGCCGGCAAATGCCATAACCGGCTCGGATGCGGATGGTAAAATCGCTGCCGAGATTATAGAAAATCTGCACTTGGGTGGCGACCTCCCCGTGGTTGCAATTGCCGATACCTTTAATCGCGTGGTATACGTGACCGAGGGATACACCATCGGTGCCGGCCAACGCATCCTTGACACCCTGAGGAAACTGTAAACAGTCCCCTGAAAAACACAGCGACCCGGCCAAACAATGAGGCCGGGTCGCTGTGTTTTATGCTGTGGGATGGTGATTACAGATTAAAAGCCTTGCGCAGGGCCGGCACATAATCCTCTTTCTCCCAGGTAAAGAGTTCAACGGTGATGTCGCGGTCGGTGTCGTAGGGCGAGGTGAAGTGCTTCACCACCGTTTGGGGTTCACGCCCTAAATGACCGTATGCGGTAGTCTCCTCATAGATGGGGTTGCGCAGTTTCAGGCGCTCCTCAATCTCTGAGGGCTTCATGGGGAAAATCTCTGCCACGCGAGCTGAGATTTCGGCATCAGTGTACGGAACCAAAGCTGTCCCACGGGTGTCGACATTGATGCTGACCGGTTCGGCGATGCCGATGGCGTATGCAACCTGCACCAGGGCTTGGCGGCAGATGCCGGCAGCAACCAGGTTACGGGCTATGTGGCGCGCAGCGTATGCCGCCGAGCGGTCAACCTTTGAGGGATCTTTCCCTGAGAATGCCCCGCCGCCGTGGGCTCCGCGACCGCCGTAGGTGTCAACAATAATCTTGCGCCCCGTCAGGCCGGTGTCGCCGTGGGGGCCTCCGATAACAAATTTGCCGGTGGGGTTCACCAACAGCCGTGTGTCATCATCAATCAAAGCCGCTGTCTCGGGGGGCAACTGAGCCTTCACCCGCGGCAACAGAATATGACGCACATCATCAGTTATGCGTTCCTGCATCAGGGCATCAGCCTGCGCCTGTGTGGTGTGCTCGTCAGGGGTGATAAACTCATCATGCTGTGTTGAAATCACTATTGTGTCAACACGCACCGGTTGGCCCTCAGGGGTATATTCAACCGTGACCTGGCTCTTGGCATCAGGGCGCAAATAGGGCATCTCACCGTTGCCCCCGTGGCGTATATCTGCCAGCTCGCGCAACAGACGGTGGGCAAGGTCAAGGGTCAGCGGCATCTTGTTGGGGGTCTCGTCGGTGGCATAACCGAACATCATCCCCTGGTCTCCGGCACCCTGTTCACCCTCCTCGCGGTCAACCCCACGGTTAATGTCCGGGCTTTGCTCATGCAGGGCCGAGAACACACCACAGGATTCTGCCTCAAACTTCAACGCCGAGTCATTGTAGCCGATGCGGCTTATCACGCGGCGTGTCACCGATGGCAGGTCGATGTAAGCGTTGCTCTTTACCTCACCGGCAACAACCACCTGGCCCGTGGTGACAAGTGTCTCGCACGCAACCTTTGAGGCCGGGTCATAAGCCAGAAACTCATCAAGGATGGCATCAGAAATGGCATCGGCAACCTTGTCGGGATGTCCTTCTGACACCGACTCTGAGGTAAACAACAAATTTTCAGGATTTTTCAACATAGTTTTAGCATTTTTTATTGTTATAGAGTGGTTGCAAGCGTCACAAATTTGTCCACTCTGTTTTTATTGGACTGCAAAATTACCTATTTCCTGCCAATTCCCCAAATCAAAAACTTCAAGCAC
>CAYMNF010000046.1:0-15957 GCA_964391735.1 uncultured Bacteroides sp.
CAAGACCGCCATTGGCGCATTGACGGTTGCGGGGTAAAGAAATTTCAATTATCTTTGCCAACAGTATCGCACCTACGTGCCCGTAGTTCAATGGATAGAATTTCGGATTCCGGTTCCGACGATTAGGGTTCGACTCCCTACGGGCATACAAATCGCCGCGGCGAGGGTCGCCTATCGGCAGGCCTGCGCCCGGCGTCCTTTTTTGCCTAACCTATCAATCTCCCTACAAATGAAAAGCGTACAGGAAACTTTGCTTGAACGTCGCAGCATCCGGCGTTATGAATATGACCCCGTTACCGATGAGCAGATGGATTTTATCTATGAGGCCATCCGTAACACGCCCACCAGTTATAACGGCCAGCAGTTCTCTGTCATTGACATCACCGACCAGGAACTGAAGCTGAAGCTGTATGAACTCACCAACCAGAAGCAGATAAAGACCTGTAGCCACTTCCTGGCGTTTTGTGCCGACTTCCATAAGATTGAGTTAGGGGCACGTGCCAAGGGTATTGAAATGCCCCCCTTCACCGAGACAATGGACGGTGTAATGGTGGGTTTGATAGATGCCGCGCTTGCCATGATGAGCGCCCAGGTTGCCGCAACAGCCCAGAGTCTGGGTTGCTGTTGCATAGGGTACGCCCGCACCGCGGCTCCCAAGGAGATTTCTGAACTTCTGCATCTCCCGGACAAGGTGTTCCTGGTATGTGGTATGGCTGTGGGCGTGCCCCGTGAGTTGCCCGACCTTAAGCCGAAACAGCCGGCATCGCTCGCCATACACAAGAATGTATATGGTGACAAAGGCCTCACCGAGGAGGTATTGGAATATGACCGCCTGATAAGTGAATACAACCGTACACGCTCAGGTAGCAAGAGCGAGAATGACTGGGTTGACCATATCTTAGGGTATTATCGCGAGGCCCTGAAGTATCGCATGCTTGACGCCTTAAAGCGTCAAGGATTTGACCCCAAGGTGTGATGAGGGGTAGAATGCGGCCGGCTGGCAGGCTCATTGCTGTGGTGATGTCACTGACGTTGGCCCTTGTGCCGTCAGTGACACGGGCAGCCTCGGCAAATTTTATTGATCATGGTCCCGCAAACCGTTTCCTGACCCTTGACCTGCACGGCATGGTGGGTGGTGTTGAGGTGTTGCAAAACCTCCGTTCAACTTTCCCCGAGATTACCGAGTTAGATGTGTCAATGTCAACGGTCTTCGGCCTCGGTGCCGGCGCCGAGATGTCTTTTTCTGACTTCCTGGCACTGGGCCTGCAGAGTAATTTCTTGATTAACAACTACCGCATGAACATGGCTGTGGCTAACGATGCCGGGCCCTCAATGACAAACTGTTTCGTGCGCAACCGATTCTATACGTTCAACTTCCCGGTGTATCTGTCAACACGATACAATCTGGGGCCCGTTGTGCGTTGGAATGTTGATCTGGGACTTTATTACTCATACGGCGTGGGTGGCCGCTCAAAGGCAACCATGTATAATGCCCGTGTTAACGATCTGGGCCAGTTGGTGACATCGCTGACTCACCAAAACAGCAGTTATTACAACTCAAGCACCTCGTTGCTTACCTCATCATATCGCAGCGATATCGGTTTGCATCTTGCCACAGGCTTCACCTTTTCGCAACTTATCAAGTTCTCGATTGCCACACAAATCGGTTTCAAGAATGTAAGTCATGTGTATAATGGTGTCAAGCGCCCCAATATGCACAATTTCAACTTTTTGTGCTCGTTGGGCTGGTGTTTCTAAGCAAGTAGGGGGATGACCGAATTCAATCCGATGCAGCAGGTTAAGCGGGCATTCTTTGCCATGCGTAACGGTATTACTGCCGATGTGCTTAGGCGTGCCGGCTCCCCCTTCCCGATGATTTTCGGACTCAATCTGCCGCAGATTCGTGAGGTTGCTGATGCGCACGGCAAGGATGTTGAGCTTGCCCGCACTTTGCGCGATGACCGTCGCACACGTGAGTCGCAGCTGTTGGCACCCATGCTTTTCCCGCCCGAGGCACTTGGGCCGGAGGAGGCCCTGGGATGGATTGAGGAGTTGCCCGAGGCCACCGAGGTGGCTGACGTGTTGTGCCACCGGCTGTTGAGGCATCTGCAATTTGCGCCAATGCTGGCCAAGAGGGCGGGGGAGAGTCCACGAGCCTTTACACGCTATACTGCCCTGCGCCTGGCTGTAAACCTGCAGGACGAAACCCTGATTAGGGAGTTGGCCGACCTCAAGTCCCCGCTTTTGGCCCCTTTGTCCCGCCAGGCATTGGCCGACCTTGAACTTTACTGATATAATTAACGTTTTATAATCAGTATTAATTCCCCGATAAAAAACAAAATAGATATGAAGATTTCGGTTGCTACTATTATCATCTCAGCTGCGGCACTGTTGGCTTTGCCGAGCTGCGTTAGCAAGAAGAATCATGCCGCACTGCAAACCAAGTATGACCAACTGCAAGCTGACTACCAGCAGGGAATGGTGGACCTGGCCGCATCACGGCAGAAAAATCAGAGCCTGGAGGAACGCCTCGCCGAGGCTCAGCAGGGCAACAAAGACCTGCGGGCTGCCCTGGCGAACCTGAAGAGTACCCTTGACCAGTCTTTGCAAAACAGCAATCAAAGCTCGGTGAACATTGCCAAGTTAGTTGATGAGATAAACGCCTCAAATGCCTACATCCATCGCTTGGTTGATGCCAAGTCAAAGAGCGACTCACTGTTGATGGTCCTGACCAACAACCTTACCCGCTCCCTCTCACGTGACGAGTTGAAGGATATCGATGTCAAGGTACTCAAGGGTGTGGTATACATCTCGTTGAGCGACAACATGTTGTACAAGACAGGGTCATACGAGATTTCAGACCGCGCAATGCAGACCCTCAGCAAAATCGCAAAGATAATAAAGGACTACGGCGACTATGACGTTCTGGTAGAGGGCAACACCGACGATGTGCCCATTTCGCGCACCAACATCCGCAACAACTGGGATCTGTCAGCATTGCGTGCCTCATCGGTGGTACAATGCCTGCAAGAGAAGTTCGGCATTAATCCCGCACGCCTTACTGCCGGAGGTCGCGGCGAATTCAACCCCGTTGCCGACAATGGCTCGGAGGTAGGCCGCCAACGTAACCGCCGTACCGAAATCATCATCACTCCCAAGCTTGACCAGTTCATGGACTTGATTGATCAGGCGCCGGAGGAGGACTCCAATAACCGCTGATATATATGTGTCTGGCTGTACCCGGCCGCATAATACGCATAGTCAACGACGGTCTTTTCAATATGGCCGACGTTGACTTTTGCGGTGTAGAGCGCGCCGTATGTGTTGACACCGTGGATGCCAACCCCGGTGACTATATTGTGGCCCACGCCGGGGTCGCTATCTCGGTGATGGATGCCGACGAGGCTTTGGCCACAATCGCTGATTTACAGAAGATGGCTGATGCTCGGGATGCAATGACCGATGGGGATGGAGACGCGTCTTGACAGTGCTGCCCCGTGGCGTGATGCGCGCGTAATGCGCAGCCTGTTGCAGAGCATTCGTCGGCAATGCACCCGTCCCATGCACATAATGGAGGTGTGCGGGGGGCAGACATGGACCCTCTCACGCTATCGCCTTGAGGAGCTTTTGCCCGAACAGCTGACCATGGTGCACGGCCCCGGCTGCCCCGTGTGCGTGACCCCCGCTGACGCTATTGACCGTGCTGTGGAACTGGCCCTGCGCCCCGATGTTATCTTCTGCTCATTCGGCGACATGTTGCGTGTGCCCGGGTCAGTGCCTGAGGTCTCCCTGCTGAGGGCACGCAGCCGTGGCGCCGACATCAGGTTGCTATACACCCCCCTTGAGGCACTGGAGATTGCTCGCCAAAATCCCGACAAGCAGGTAGTATTCTTTGCAATAGGGTTTGAAACCACTATGCCGGTATATGCACTGTTGGTTCAGAAGGCCGCTCGTGCCGGGGTTAAAAACCTATCCCTGCTGACATCCCTTTTCACCGTCCCGGCCGCCGTTGAGGCCCTGAAGGCCGATGGCGAGTGCCGCATAGATGCTCTGTTGGCCGCCGGCCACGTTTGCAGTGTCACCGGCACATTGCCCTACCGCAATCTCGCTGAGAAACTTAACATGCCGATTGTCGTGACCGGTTTTGAGCCGGTGGACATGCTGGTGGGGATTGAACGCGCTGTCGGGTTGCTGTCCCGTAACGAGGCCCGGCTTGAGAATGCCTATTCACGCGTGGCCTCTGAGGAGGGACTGCAAAAAGGATGGCAGGCGGTTCGGGATGTCTTTGAACCCTGCGACGGAATATGGCGCGGGATTGGTGTTATCCCCGACAGTTCAATGCGGCTGCGAGACAAATACCGGGACTTTGATGCGGTGCAACGCTTTAGCCTCCCGCCCGTGGTGGACGCCTCAGCCGGCAGATGCCGTGCACACCTGGTAATGAAAGGGCTGGCGAGACCTGAGGATTGCCCCCTGTTCGGCACAGAGTGCTCCCCCGAGAATCCCGTGGGCGCACCAATGGTATCGGCTGAAGGGGTCTGCGCTGCACACTATCGATACCGATAATTGTGCATTTCATGTTTTTATGTTAATTTTGCCGATGATGCACCGCCTATAGTATATGGTGGCGGTACAGTATGTAATTTTGGTGAAAACCTCCTTTAACTGATATTTTTTGAAAGCACGTACTATACTCCGTATAACTGCCCTGCTGGTGGCAATGGTGTGGTGCACGGGCCTGCACGCTGCCGTTGATGACCTCCCCATAACCGAGGTTGACGGAAAGAGATACCATTATTATGAGGTTCAACCCCGCGAGACCATTTACGGTCTGAGCAACAAATTAGGGATGAGCCGCGAAGAGATGTTACGCTACAACCCCTCATTGGTTGACGGGCTGAAAGCGGGACAAAAACTTCTTTTCCCCGTTAAGGATAATGTCAAGGCGCCATCGGTTGTCACAGACACCCCGGGACGTACACACAAAGTTGAGCGTGGCGAAACCATCTATGGTCTCAGCAATCATTATGGCCTTACCGTTGACGAGTTTCTTGAGCTGAATCCCTCAGCCCGTGATGGCCTGAAGGCAGGCGAGAATGTAAGGGTAAGCCGCGGCGACCTGCCGGCCAAGGAAACCGCCTTGGCTGCCGCCTCCACCCCGCAAACCCGTCGTGCCCCGGTTATGCCCTCACAGGCATTCAGCCATGAGGATTCCTCAACCGAGGACACCCCGGCAACTCAACAAGACCCCGTTGCCTCTGTTCAGGTGCCTACAATCATCCCGACAACCCCTGCGCGGCAGCAACCCGTGGTGCAATCTGAACCGGCCCCTGTCCCCGCCGAGCCCCCGGTGCCGGTTTCACCCGTTGAGGATGTTGTCGAGGAAACGACTGTTAACACCTCAGCGGCTATGGCAGTGCTGTTGCCCTTTGAGTTGGGGACATCTCAACCCGGGAAACCCGCGCGCAGGTATCTTGAGTTCTATAAGGGCCTGCTTATGGCTGTTGACACCCTTAGTCGCCCCTCGGCTCCGATTATTTTGCGCGCCTATGACACGTCGAACGGCTTGCAGTCAGTGCTTACCCACCCTGGCCTGCAGCAGGTGCAGGTAATTATCGGCCCCGGAAGCGAGGAGGAGATGGATATACTGGCCCCCTGGGCTGCCGAGCATGGAATAACTGTGCTGAACCCCTTTGTGGTGAAGGATGAGAGCTATCTCACCAACCCCTATGTCTTCCAGAGCAATACGCCCCAAAAGAATCTGTATGAGAACTCAGTTCGCGAACTGGTAAGGCGCTATCAAGGTTATGTCCCCGTCTTTCTGAAGCGTGAGGGCGGCCCCGATGAGAGGGATGAGTTCGTGGACCTTGCTCGCAATGAGTTTATGCAGCAAGGTACCATGCCCAAAGATATCACATACACCGAGGACCTTGAGTTGTCAGACCTGCAAGGGTTGGACCCCATGGTGTCCTATGTCTTTATACCGGTTACCGGCAAGCAGATTGAGCTCAACAGGGTTCTCCCGGCGCTGGTTGAGCTGCGCAACGGGCGTACCGCCATGGGGGATGTAACCCTGTTCGGGTATCCCGAGTGGATAACCTTCCGCGGTGAGACCCTCAAGAATATGCACCGGTTGAACACGGTGGTATTTTCACGCTTCTTCAACGATGCTGAAAATCCTGACTCGCGGGATTTGGAGAATAAGTTCTATGAATACTATGGAGCAGAGATGGAAAAAGCAATCCCCCGCCAAGGGATTCTGGGCTTTGACATAGGTTGTTTCGCCATCAACGCCTTGCGTGCCAATGACGGCGATTTCAGCAACCGCACCCCGTCGCTTGACGGCTTGCAGAACGCCTATCGTGTAAGTCACGCAGGCAGCCGCGGCCACTATAACGACGCCGTATACTTTATTAATTATCGCCCCTCGGGCCTCGTTGAGAGAGACCTGTTGCGCCCATGAGAAGTTGCCTCGCCCGGTGCGCTATGCGCGCACGCCTGCTGCCCCTGCTTTGCATGGTGATGTTGGTGTTGTCCTCGCCGACGGTATACGCACAACGCACATACTCACCCAACCTCAGCTTCGGGGCAAAAGCCGGTGCTACACTCAGCATGATGTCCATGTCCCCCAAGATTGACCAAGGATTGCTGCCCGGCTTCACCTTTGGCGGAATAGTGAGATATACCGAGGAGAAACATGTAGGCATAATCGCCGAGCTGAACGTTACCCAAAGGGGGTGGCGAGAAAGCTATGAGCCCGGCGAGGACTTCAAATACTCACGCACCTTTACCTACCTGCAACTGCCGGTGATGACTCACATATTTTTCGGGCCTAAACGCTTCCGCATGTTTGTGAATCTGGGCCCCGAGATAGGCATAATGCTCGGCGACCACATCTCAGCCAATTTTGATTACCGCAACGTTACCTCGGTCCCCGGGTATCCCGGTGGATACCGTCGCACGGCACAGCTTGACATGGATGTGAAAAACCGCTTTGACTATGGCATCGCCGCCGGCATAGGTGGGGAGTATCGCATCACACCCCGCCAGTCAATTATGCTTGAGGGACGCTTTTACTACGGGCTGGGAAATATCTTCCCCGCTGCGCGTACCGACTACTTCAGCGCATCCCGCAGCATGTCCATTGAGATTACCGCCGGGTGGCTGTTTAGGGTACGTTGACACCGGCGAAAACTTTCGGGGGGTTACGGTTGTTTAGTTGTTAAACAAAAACCGTTTATTTATGAGACTACGCACTATTCTTTTTGCTGCCGTGGCATTTGTGGGCAGCGTATGCGGGATGCGCACCGACGCATGTACGCGTGTTGTATATGCCGGCCAGGACTCCCTGTTTATCGTCGGCCGAACTCTTGACTGGAAAACCCCCATCCCCACCAACCTGTATGTTTATCCCCGTGGCATGGAGAAGCAAAGCAGCTCACAGCCCAACGCCATCAAGTGGGTGTCAAAATACGGCTCGGTTTACGCCGTCGGGTATGACGCCGGTGTGACCGAGGGCATGAATGAGTGTGGATTGGCCGTCAACGGCCTGTTCTGCAACGATGCTGTTTATGACGGTCCCGAAAATGCCGACAAGGCGCCCATGGCTCTGTCGATGTTCGTGGCATGGCTCCTTGACAACAACGCCACCACTGCCGAGGTGTGTGACGTCCTTGAGAAGGGCGATTTCCACCTTGTGGAATCCACATTTGACAACGGCACCAAAACACGCCTGCACTGGGCAGTGACCGATGCAACCGGTGAGACTGCCGTCTTTGAGTTCTATGGCGGCAAAGTCAACATTTATCGTGGACGTGACCTGCACGTGCTCGCCAATACCCCGGCGTTCCCCGACATGCAGGCCATCAACAACTACTGGCAGAATATCGGTGGCAAAAACTTCTTGCCCGGTGGCGTTACCAGCCCTGACCGTTTTGTGCGCGCATCATTCTTTGACAACAGCGTTGAAAAAACCGGCGATGCCGACCTGGGTGCCTACATCACACGCTCAATCATGGCAAACGTTTCAGTGCCCTTTACATATATGATCAAGGGTGAGCCGCACCTGTCATCAACCCAATGGAGGTCATTGGCAAACCTGCGTGACGCTTACTACTATTTTGACATCATCACCAACCCGGGCCTCTTCTATATTGACCTGCGTCGTCTTGACCTCTATCCCGGTGCCCCGGTCCTGAAGCTTGATACCTCAAAGTCATCAGACCTGGTAGGTTGCGCCAACCATGCCCTCAAGGTGTCAAAGCCTTTTACCCCGATGTATTGATTCCTGAACACCCGTCAGCCATCACGTTTTAACCGCCTCAACCGTTTACTGCAATGATATACGCCGATGTAATCCCCTCCCACAGCTTTGCCATTTGGGCGCTTGACCTCATCAACAGGCTGCTAAGTGCTTTTGATTTGTCGCCCAAGAAGCATATTTTGGCCGGCGAGGTGCTGTACAGTGCTGTAGTCATTTTGGTGGCCGCAGCCATCGGGTGGATTGTAAGCGCGGTTGTTGTCAGGTTTTCGCGGCTACTGGTCAAGCACCATAATACACCCACAACGCGCGAGATGTTGCAACAGCACATCCTGATGCGTTGCGGGCGTGTTGTCCCGCCGCTCATCATGCTGGCCCTGCTGCCTTGGGCTTTCAGTCCCGGCACATTCATCAATATCATAACCAAGGGGCTGGTTATCTACACAATGGTGGTGAGTGCTTTTGCCATCAATGCCATCCTTACACTGTTGTGGAATCGCTTTAACGAGAGGCAGAATACCCACAACCTACCCCTCAACGGCATCCTGAATACCATCAAGGGTATTGTTTGGGGAATAGTAATCATTGCCGCAGTCAGCTACCTGCTTGACAAATCCCCGGCTTACCTGTTTACCGGCCTTGGCGCTTTTGCTGCGGCATTGATGCTGATTTTCAAGGACCCGTTGCTCGGTTTGGTTGCCGGCATACAGCTTTCGCAGAACGATATGCTGAGGGTGGGGGACTGGATTGTGGTGCCGAACACTCTGGCAAACGGAACCGTGCTGGATATGTCCCTCACAGCCGTTAAGGTCTATAACTGGGATAACACCACGGTTACCCTGCCCCCGTATACCCTTGTAAACACCTCGTTCCAGAACTACCGCTCAATGCAGGACTCCGGTGCCAGGCGCATTGCCCGTCAGGTGGTCTTTGACATCTATTCTGTAAGAAAGCTTGACGACGGCGAGGCGCAATCCATCGCCGAGAAATTGCCGCTGCTGAAGGATTTTGTGGCAAAAGCAACCCCCGAGCCCACGTTCAATTCTGACATAGCCGCTATAAACGGTACGGTAAACACCAACCTGGGATTGTTCAGGGCATATATGTGCCTTTATATTAACAGCCGTGAGGAGTTCAGCCACACCAGTTACACCATGGTGCGCATGATGGAACCGGTGGGCAACGGATTGCCGATTCAGATTTACTGCTTCACCTCAACAACAGCGTGGGTGGCGTACGAGGCGATACAAAGTGCCCTGTTTGAGCACATCACCGCCGTGGCTCCCTTGTTCGGGTTGATGCTGTACAACGCACCAAGTGGCGCAGACATTGATAATGTGAAAGTTATAGAAGGAGAACTGCCCATAGGCGGAGCAAAACCTGCCGCCCCCGCAAAGGCTTAAAGCGCTGATTATTACTGTTTTAAGTAGGAGATAAAGTTGAATATCAGTGACATCCCACCACTGGTATTCAACTTTTTTATGGGGGACGAAAAAAATTTTTACCGCATATTATTGAGTCTGAGCAAGTAAGGAAATCGAGCAAAAAAAACAACACAAAAAAGGAGGAAACGGTAAGGATTCACCGGGAAAATTTGTATATATTTGCATCGATGTTTCGACTTGACCGGCATATAAAATTCCTTCTTCGTGAGCATGAGTGTGTGGTTGTTCCCGGCCTGGGAGCCTTCATCGCTCATTATGAGGGCGCTTCATTGAGCGCCGAGGAAGGGTATATCACGCCCCCGCGGCGTGAGGTCGGGTTGAACCCCTCACTTACCCACAATGACGGGTTGCTGGCAGGCAGCGTTGCGCGCCGTGAGGGGCTCTCCTTTGAGGCCGCTATGGGCTTGATTGCCGGCGAAGTTGCCAAACTGCGCGCTCAGCTTGACCGTGACGGCCACTTCCCGATTGACGGGGTTGGTACCCTGTATAAGCCCGCTCAGGAGGGGCAGACACCGGTGTTTGTTCCGCAAGCTGATGGCTTTTTCAACGGCGCATACAACCTGTTGCAACCTGTTAGGTTGCCTGAGCCGTCAGTTGCCGCTGATGTTGACGGCGCTCAAAAGGTTGCCACCGGGCGCATCTTTGCCCCGTGGCTAAGGGTTGCCGCTTCGGTTGCCGTCGCTGTTACCCTGGGCGTAGGCCTGTTTACCGGCACCGCCGATCTTGCCACCTCGCATACCGACACCGCCTCAGTGATTCCCACGCGACAGATAATGTCAGTCAGCCACGGACAACAGAGCAAGTTGGAGGAGGTAGAACCGGCCCCCGAAAAGGCGGCCCTGCAGTTCAAGATAGTTGAGCCGAAGGATTCACTGGCCTCCGTCACATTGCCCGGCCGTGTTCTGGACATCCCCGCCAACACCAAACGCTTCTATGTGGTTGTGGCATCGCTCTCAACCATGGGCAAGGCAAAATCATATATTGCCGCACGCAACGGCCACAAGTTTATGGGTATTGTGCGTGCCGGGAAGGGCCGATACCGCATCTGCATGGCCGTATCCTCCACTTTTGAAGGTGCCTTGGCCCACCAACGCTCTATAAGCGCTTTCTATCCCGATTCCTGGATTGCCTGGGACGAATGACTCCTGTAAAAACCGCCATTGTTGGCAACGGAAATGTCGCCTGGTCTCTTGTCCCGGCGTTGCTCGCATCCCCCTTGGTGGACTTGCGTTGGCATGTTGTGCGTCATCTCCCTGAGGCATCGTCATCATCACTGAAATTTTTGCAGTCTGTTGAGGAAATCCCCGCTGATGCTGAGCTGATTCTGATTGCTGTCCCCGATGATGCTGTGGCCGAAGTAATTGGCTCCTTTGGGCAGCGTCAGGCCGTCATCGCGCATACCTCTGGCACAGTGCCTCTGCCCGCCGGGGCTGAAGGTGAAAGCTATGGGGTGTTTTATCCTCTGCAGACCTTCACAAAGGGCCGACCGGTTTTACTCAAGGATGTGCCCTTCCTGATTGAGGGGAGTAATGAAAAGGTTGAGGGGCTTTTAATACAGGTTGCCCGCAGCCTTGGCGGCAACCCCGTCAAAGCGGATTCGGCGAAGCGCAAGCGTATCCATCTCGCGGCTGTCTTCGCTTGTAATTTTGCCAATCACCTGTGGGGAAAGGCTTCAGAGATTCTTAGTGGGGAGGGTGCCGATTTAACCCTCTTGGGGCCACTGTTGCACGAAACCATCGACAAAGCACTGACAATTGGCCCAGCTGCGGCACAAACCGGCCCTGCCCGCCGCGGCGATGTAGCCACACAGACAGAGCACCTTGCGATGCTTAGCCCCAACGACCGTGAGATTTATACATTGCTAACTCGTTCAATAGCACAAAGATATGAGCAGAACTCCATTTGACCTGTCAAAAATTCGCGGCATAGCCTACGATGTCGACGGGGTGTTGTCACCGCAGACCATCCCCTTGGGCCCTGACGGGATGCCCGCGCGCATGGTGAATATCCGTGATGGATATGCCATGCAATTGGCTGCCAAGCGCGGGTTGAAGCAGGCCATAATCACCGGTGGAGATTCTGTGGCCGTTGCCCAACGTTTCAACGGATTGGGAATAAAGGATGTTTTTCTGAAGGCCTCAATGAAGCGTCCGGTGCTTGAGGCATGGATGCAGGCCGAGGGGTTGGAACCGGGGGAGGTCGCATTTGTGGGAGATGATATCCCTGATATACCCGCTATGCAGGCGGTGGGGCTGCCCGTGTGCCCGCGGGATGCTGCCCCCGAGGTGCGCAACGTCGCCCTGTACATCTCGCCGGTGAACGGCGGATATGGTGTCGCCCGTGACCTCCTTGAACAGGTGTTGGCCGCAAAAGGTGAGTGGATGTCTGACATACACGCATTCGGATGGTAAACGCCTGCAATCTTATCCCCGTCCTTTCACACCGCAAATTGGTGCTTGCCAGCCGTTCGCCACGGCGCCGCGAGTTGTTGCAACTGTTGGACATCCCCTTTGTGGTAGCCCCGGACCTGCACGTCAGCGAGCCTGAACCACCCGGTGTGCCGGCCGCTGAGTTGCCTGAGTTCCTCGCCCGACACAAGGCTGCCGCATACGCGCAAATCATGGAGGAGGACCAGTTGCTCCTGACGGCTGACACATTGGTTATTGCCGACGGTGTTCCCTTGGGCAAACCCGCTGATGAGGAGGCTGCCGTGCGCATGTTGCACACCCTTTCGGGCAAAAGACATCAGGTTGTGACAGGGGTATGCCTGCGCGATGCCGACGGTCGCCAACGGTCATTCTCAGCCGACACGGCGGTGGAATTTGCGGCCCTGAGCCCCGAGGAGGTGGAGTTCTACGTCAGCAAGTTCAAGCCCTACGACAAGGCCGGTGCATACGGTATCCAGGAGTGGATAGGTGCCGTGGGGATAAAGGGAATTGAGGGCAGTTTCTACAACGTTATGGGGTTGCCCGTGCAACGGTTGTGGCGTGAACTCATGGAGTTCTAATCGTTTCACGCTTTATTTCTGAAATTGGTCTGAAAATCTGTAAAACAGAGCAATATTACAGCCCTGATGCCGTTTTGTTATAGCATTAATATATTGTAACCTTATCTAAACGCAAATAAACAGACACTTTACACTGTATGAAATATTTACCTTTCTCAAATATTGGAGCCAAGCTGATTGTTGGCGCCTGCGCACTGTTCACGGTCGGTATCCCTGCTGCTTCGGCCCAAGAAGCCCACTCGGCCCAAATAGTATATGACGAGGACTACTATCGCCAAATAACATACGACTGGGAGGATGAAAACGGAGAGTTGCACACCTCAAACCTCACAGAGAGTGCCACCGAGTATAATCAGATAGTGGCCCTGCTGCGTGAGGTTTACGTCAACCCTAAGGTTCCCGGGTTTGTCGAGGACCCGTATGGGTTCAGCGACCCCTCAGACCCCAATCAATATATCAAGGTGCCATACGAGCCATGTATCGCTCCGGGCAACCCCTATGGAATGACCGCCGACATGGTGATTGAGACACCCCTCTCGGGTGCCACCGCGCTAATTGTAGAGCTTTGTGACGGGTATACTTATGATGCCAACGACACCCCCGAACAGATGCTTCGCAAAATCAAGGAGGTACAGGTGGTATGCAACTCACTGTACATTGATGCTGAATCATCAAGTGCCGAGAATCCCAATCCCGGGCACCTGTTTAACTTTGTGGGTATGCTTGACAAGTTTTTTATCCTCACCAAGGGTAATAACCGTATAGCATCCAACGCGATATTGGACGAGGAGCATCCCGATGTGAAGGTTGGCCACGCCCCCTTCTATAATATGTATGAGGAGTTCAGCCCTTCAAACAAGGGCCCTATCTATAACGCTTACCCCCAGATGGCCGAGGGTGAGACCTTTGACGTTGACCACAACTGTACCTCAATCATGGGCCAGAACCATATCATCGTTATGTCCCCCGAGAAGGTTGACCGGGAGTACCCCATGAACTTTATGTTCTTCCTCCCCGATAACCGCTTTGAGGGAGATACGCGCAAGAAAGGGGCACCCAAGCAACCGAACTCAGAGGTCGGGTATGAGTACTATACCTATTACAGCACCGACCACCTGCCATACTTCTTCTTCAACACCCTTAAGGCAGAAATCCCCACCACCCCGACATACTTCATCGACTCATCCGACACCGAGAATCCCAACAAAGCCAAGGTGCAGGTTGAATGGGTGTCGACCTATAATGATGTAGTGGGCTTCAAGGCCGCTGAGGAGTTCTATGTTTATCGTGTTGAAAATGACGTAATACTCCCGGTTCCCTTGCAGAAGAACGAGTATGAGATTGTCCCAGATTACTACACCGGCAGTGAAACGGAGGTGACCGATGACGGCGCTCTGATCACCACCAAACGTCGTTGCCAGATTTTTGTGTATGAGGATCGCAACCCCCTGTCACGTGACGTATATTACATCGTTAAGGGACGGCGCTACCCCTCGCACTTTGACCTCGTGGAGTCCAACACCGTGAATACCCGCATAGCCGGTTACTCAGGTATGGAGAACCTCAGCCTTAAGATTGACGGGCGTCCCCGCTCAACCTATGACAAAGAGAATGAACAGAACCTGTATGAGAACGATATATTCGTTACTGATACCGACTCTGAGGCCCTGATGGTTCTGAAGGCCAAACATATACATCCCCGCAACGAGATTGAGGGGTTGGAGAGGGGGACCACCTTCAGCCTGCGTCGCTATGCCGGTGACGACATCACCAACTCGGTGGAGGTCGCCTCAATGGAAATCCTCACAAAGGAGGCACGCGGTGGCGCCACATGGGCAGTATACGTCTATGATGCAGCGATTACCTATCCCGAGGGTACCGACACCACCGGGCTCCCCCTCACGGCTTCTTTCAAGTCAGGCAAAATGTATCCCGGCTGCACGCCCTTTGACGAGGATGAGCAACCTATCATTGCCATGGATGACAAAACCGTGTGGACCGACCCCGACAAGAAGACCGGAAAAATCTACGGCATCCTTGCCGAGTTTAAAGACCGTTTTTCAGCCTCGACACATGACGGCACACAAGCCCCCTCATACCACTATTATATGGTATACCAACCCGCCGTGGCATTGAGCCAGACTCTCCCTGTGGGCTCTGAGGCATACTCAAACGTGGTTGACGTCGCTGTCCCGGTTCGCGACCTGCGGGTGGGATACATCCCCTATACCGAGGAGGATATTCTCGCTGACCACGACTTCAATAACATGCTGCCCGTCAACAAGGAGGGTATTATGTTTGAGACGCGCTCAAACCCCTATCTTGTAAGCTATGCCGTGCTTGACTATAAGACCGGTAAGAAGCTTGTTGAAGCCAACCGTATGCCCACAGGACAGCTGCAGATAACTCACCGCAATGCCAATGACCGCATGGTCGACTTCTCAAAGGAGAATCATGCAAACTGGACATACATCCCCGTTGAGTTGGGCTTCCCGGTAAACGTTGCTGACGACTTGCTCCTGTTGCTCACCTACAACAACGGCAATACCTACGGCAACCGCCTGCGCCCCCTGCACAGCCACCCCGAGGCCAAGATTTACAAAAACAAGATTTTCTATAAATGGGAGAATCAACCCGACGATCACACCTATTGGTCGGTAATCGGCTTCGGCGCAGAAAATCTTGAAGGCCCTGAGGAAGAGAACCCCTATGAGCTTGTCGACTTCCGTCTGTGGGGCAAACACAATGCCCAAGAGGAGTATGAGCTGGTTTACGGCTTCAGCGCTGACCCAACTTTCGCTCCCAAAAAGGTGCGCGCCTACTCTCTTGACGATGACCTGAAGGAGTATACCCATCAGTTCAACAGTTATGAAGCCACCGAGGAGAATCCTGTATCGGCCTCGCACCTCCTGCGCATGTATGCCAAGCTGCCCGACAGCCTTAAGATTTCTACATCTGACGAACCCGGCTACCTTGTCAGCGATGACAATGCCGAATCTGAAATCAGGTCCAAGAGCGTAACCACCGGTATTGAGACTATTGTCGCCGGTGGAGAGGAGACCTTCAGGTATTTTGATTCTATGGGACGTGAGCTCAATCCCGACGCGCTTCCCCAAGGGGTGATTATCCGCGCCGGTAACGGTACGGTTGAGAAAATCGTGAACCAATAAGCCCTGAATCATCCCTCGGTAGAAAAATGTGCAAAACCGACGAAAATTCTTGATGCTTTAGCACAAAATCCATAT
>CAYMNF010000047.1:0-15049 GCA_964391735.1 uncultured Bacteroides sp.
TTGTTCTTCAGGAGACAGTTTTACGGCCTTATCAATAACTGAATCCATGTAATCCAGCATGTCGGAATAGTCTTGTTGAGTAAGCTCCGTGGGGTTATCAGTAGCTTTCTGTGCCAAGGCCTTATAGTCAGGTTTGCTGCATGAGGAGATTAACAGGCAGAGGAGGGTCAGGAGTGAAAGAGTCAATTTTTTCATCTTGATTTTAACTTTTAATGATTAAAATGTATAATGTTAGTTTATGATTTAGATTTAGAGGGAATGCAGTATCAGGCCAATTTGTAGTTTCATACAAAATTACAAGCAATGGCAAAACAGCGTAAAATTCAATTTGAGTCAAAATGAGTCATCTTGAATCAAGTGTTATTTTTTTACTAATTTTGGAATCATGAAAGTGGAATCCGGGTTTCTTGGAGGCAAACACACCCCTTATGAAGTCGATGAAAACGAAAGTCTCAGAGACTTCCACCTACTGACGTGTTCAAAGACCGGGTTCTTCAGGATTTTACTCGGTAAGCATCTGGGGCGCAAGGTTGTACTCAAAACCCTGAAAGAGGAGGCGAAAGATAACCCGGTGGCGGTGGCACAACTCAAGAAGGAGTTTTCAGCCCTGTTTCCCCTCTCCTCGGTGCATGTGGCCCAGGCGTTCCGCCTTACCAAACTTGAAGACGGCACCCCGGCCATAGAAATGGAATGGTGCGATGGGGCAAATATCCGCGCAATGATGACCGACAAGGTAAGCGCCCGGGATGCTTTAGAGATTGTGAGGGGGCTGCTGAGAGGATTGCAGGATATCCACGCCGCCGGGATAATACATCGGGATATAAAACCCGAGAATGTGATGTATGACCCCTTCAGAAAGGTTGTAAAAATCATAGACTTCGGCTGCGCTTATATTACCGGCGGGTTAGTGCTTCAAGGGGCTAACGGCACTGAAGGGTATACTCCCCGCGAGAAGATGAAGGATGGTTGCGAGCCTGAACCCAAAGATGACTTATACGCCCTGGGTGTCATGATCGCCGAGATGACCGAATCATTGGATGCCGGGTTCGGTGAGGATGTCAAAATCAAGAAAGTTTTAAACCGCCTGTCAAAACAGTTAATTGCAGGCAAATTCTTAAGTGCGCATGCCGCTGCCAATTATTTGGACACTATTCTCAAAAAGAAAAGGTGGAATGGGATCTATATAATAACCTTGATTGGCATCGCATCAGCACTTCTGTTTTTCTATCTCCATAACAATGGCATCCCCAAGCGTAATTATCCGAATTATGCAACGGACATTGCTCCCCACGCATTAAACGGCAATACAGCAGTGACAGAAGACAACCCCGCGCCCCTCAAAATACAGGACACCATTGAGGAGCCCCTGACACTCACCGGTGTAATCGGGGGGAAAAGCCCGGTTGATAATAGCATCCTTGATTATAGGCCGGTTGAAGTGAAAGATACGCTTCGTCAGGTTCCTAAAAAGAGTAAACCTGTCCAATCCACCAACTTATGGGGGGGACTGAAAATCCCCCCGGGGGTCTCATTAAGAAATAATGCCGCTGTATTCAAAATCACTATTCCTGTGGATCGTTACTCATACGTTGTTCATGTAGTGCCTGATAATGACGACTTTTATCCACGGCAGGGGGTCCACACCTCAATGGAGGTTAAATCCCATGCTGACGCCTTCGTTATACAGTACTGTGACTCAGTCTATCTCAAAGATCGGATATATCATGAGATTCCCACATGGTTGCGGAATGATGATATGAACAAATATCACGGGAAATTTGTCAGCTGGTATAAGACAAAAATGGAAAAAGCGTTTTGCAACCGTTTTGGTGAAAAAGCCGACATAGCACGTGCTGATAAAATATGTGAAGGAAGATTATTTGAGATACTCTATGCGTTGCATGCCTTCGGCTCTCCCGATGAATTGTTCAACAACAAGAGAGATAATAAAAAGTCATATTGAGTCATATTGAGTAGAATTGTGTCAAAATAGCCCATTGCAATACATTTTAATTATTTTTGTCCCCAAAAAGAACCGGTATGGATACCCAGAAGTACATAGAGGCTTTAAAGCGGGATATAGAAGATAAATTCAACCATTCTTTCAGATCAGCCACTGACTTTGATAAGCTTGAGCGACTTGTAAGTCAAAATGCCGATGAGACCCTGAACGCATCGACTCTCAAACGAATATGGGGTTACTCCAAGACACTCTCAAAACCGCGGCGCACCACGCTCACCGTGCTTGCAAATGTGCTCGGATTTCGAGACTGGGAAACCTATATCAAGAAGAAGATGATGGACGAATGCACCGTTGAGAGTGGATTCATCCCCAATACCATACTTAATATTTCAGATCTTAGAGCCGGTGATACCCTCACACTGAGATGGAAGCCCGACCGGCGCATCACGCTGCACTGTCGCAGCAAGGAGATGTTTGAGGTCATGGAACAGGAGAACTCAAGCCTGCGCGAAGGCGACACATTCCGGCTGACCCATATCCGTGAAGGACATCCTATGTATTGCAAAGACGTGATGCGTGATGGCCGCAACATGGGCGATTACATCGCCGGCGAAACCTCAGGCATCTACGACCTGCACTACACCATCGCCCCCCACTAATCATTAAGGGATATTTCTTCAGCTGCGCTTATATTCCGCTGATAGGGAAGCTAATTTATTCATTTGCAGGCAGGCTGAACGGGAGAAATCCAGTGGAGTTTGAGGGGCAATTATCAGCAAGCGTCCTTCTGCACAAAGAGCAAACTCTTTTCCACAAGATTTTTCTCGCTCCCCGACGGGGGCGTTCATGATAAGAATAAAACGACCTCCCACTGCTTCAGCCTCCATTCTGATTTCTTTTTCTCTTTTGCTGATAAAGGGTGAGACGAGTATTCCACCATTGGCGGCTATATAGAGCCATTTTTCTTTATTTCGCTCAAATTGTTCAGTGGTATCCGCCCTGTGCACAATAACCTGTTCCTTGAACGGATTGTGTAAAAGCTCAAGATTTCCGTACAGTTGACAAGGAGTATCGCCTATAAGTTGCCTATTTCGTCTGGTAAAGAAATCAGGACAGGCGTGGCTTATGGCGAGCCGGTAAGGATTAGAGCGAATATATTCAAAAATGGAGTGCAAATCTCTTTTATTGGTTATAATTTGGTCATTGAACCCCTCCCGGAAGATAGGAACTGAGGCTGCATCCTTATTTACAAGATTTTTGAATCTTGCAATGTAGAGCCCCAACGGTTCAGGAAGTTTGGACTGAACCCAAAGAAGCAAATGAACATGGTTGGGCATCACGACATATTGTTCAACTCTTAGCGCCGGGTGGATTTCCCTGATGTTATAGAGTCTATCGGCAATTATTCGGCCGATGGGTGACCAGCATGTGTAACATGAGCCACGCGTGCCTACCGGAAGTCGCCAATCGCCTTCTATCCGGCTAAAAGGAGGGATGGTTGGACTCTTGGATATGGTAATAAAATACCGGCAAGGTACCCGGTAGTCATGCCAATAGGCACGCTTGATCTTGGGGTTAGAATTCATTTGTTGAGATTAATAATTTGGAGGAGCTGAAGCTCCGGCGCTTTTCCAAATATTATTTGTGAGAGCGGGAAAAGCTTCAGCTTTTCCTCAGTAGGTCTTTCCCCAGGAGGCGCGGTCGAGGTTGCGGTAGCTGATGGCCTCGCGTACGTGGTGGATGGCTACCGCGGGTGAGCCGTCAAGGTCGGCAATGGTGCGGGCAACCTTGAGGATGCGGTCGTAGGCGCGGGCGCTCATGTCAAAGCGGGTCATGGCCTCGCGCAACAGGGCCATGCTGTCGGCGTCGAGCTGAACATGGCGGGCAAGCAGGCGGCTGTTCATCTGCGCGTTGCAGTGCACATCCTTTTCGCCCGCGAATCGTTGGGCCTGGATGTTGCGGGCCGCTACCACGCGCCGGCGTATCTCGGCACTGGTCTCGCCGCGCGGCGCCGCCGAGAGTTCGTCAAAGGGCACCGGCAGAATCTCAACCTGTATGTCGATGCGGTCAAGCAACGGGCCTGAGATGCGCCCGAGGTATTTCTGCACTGCGCCGGGGGCGCAGGTGCACGCCTTGGTAGGGTGGGTGTAGTATCCGCAGGGACAGGGGTTCATGCTCGCTACCAGCATGAAGCCCGCGGGGTATTCAAGCGAGTATTTTGCGCGGCTGATGCTTATGCAGTGGTCCTCAAGGGGTTGGCGCAGAACCTCAAGCGCCGAGCGCGGGAACTCAGGGAACTCGTCGAGGAACAGCACCCCGTTGTGGGCCAGGGAAATCTCGCCGGGGTGGGGGTTTGTGCCGCCGCCCACCAAGGCTACCGGCGAAATGGTGTGGTGGGGGGCGCGGAACGGCCGCTGCGTCATCAGGCGGCTGCCGCTTTTCAGCTTGCCGGCCACCGAGTGAATCTTGGTCGTCTCAAGGGCCTCTTGCAGCGTCAACGGCGGTAGTATTGACGGCAACCGCTTAGCCATCATAGACTTACCCGAGCCGGGAGGGCCCACCAACAGAATGTTGTGGCCGCCGGCGCAGCTCACCTCAAAGGCCCGTTTTACGCTATCCTGCCCCTTGACGTCGCTGAAGTCAAAGTCAAACCGGTCCTGAGCCTTGGCAAACTCAGCCCGGGTGTCCACCACCACCGGCTGCAGTGGCCGGCGGCCTGTTATGTGGTCAATGACGCTGCTCAGCGACTCGGCGCCATAGACATTAAGGTTGTTGACGACCGCCGCCTCGTGCACATTCTTCATGGGCACAATCAGGCCGTCAAGGCCATGCGCCCGTGCCAGTATGGCCATGGGCAGCACACCGTTGACGGGCAGCAGGGAACCGTCAAGACTCAACTCGCCCAACATCATCAGCCGTGAGAGGTCAACGGCGGGCTTGATGGTGTTTGAGCCGGCGAGGATACCCGCGGCGATGGCCAGGTCATAGTGTCCGCCCTCCTTACGCACCTGCGCGGGGCTAAGGTTCACCACAATCCCACGGCGCGGGAACTCCAGCCCCGACTCATGCACCGCCGAGACAATGCGCTGGTAGCTCTCCTTGACAGCCGTGTCCGGCAGACCCACCAAGGTATAGTTGAAGCCGCTGTTGACGGCCACTTCAACGGTGACATCTATGGCATCGATGCCCTCAACCTCGGCTCCGGGTATCTTTACAAGCATGTGGCAGGGTAGGGATTATAGATTTTCTACTTCAACAATTTCCGGGCCTCCGCAATGCTGTTGCCTCGGTAAATCTGCTTACCGGTTGAGTCGGTGAGCACCAGGAAGGGGACATGCGGGATGGCGATACGCCTCAACCCCGGGTGGCCCACGCCGCCGTGAGCCCAGCCACGCTTCCAGGTTGCCGAGTCCTTGCGCAGGTGTCGGCGCCAGTCCAGGGTGTCTCCCCACACCTGCGTCTCGATGATGTTGAGTCTCTCTGTGGCAAACTTTTTGCGAACCTCCAACAGTGAGCGCCTCAGGCTGTCGGGTGTGTTGATCCCCGAGAAGAGCAGAAGTGTGTATGGGTGAGCCGTCGGGACAATCGACAGCAGCGAATCTTTCTCGCCCATCACGGTAAAGGGCGCAATGCGACGCTCCTCACCCGTGGGCCCGGCATTCTGCGCCAGGATGGCGGGATACCCTGCGAGGAGCGACTCAGGGCGTGCCGACTCAGCCATGCGTGCAAAGAGGGTGCGTGCATCCTGCGGGCGCCCCTCCAAGGGCATGTAAAGCATCAGGGCGGCCGTTACCCAAGGCGCATCGGGGTGCTCCCTCACCAGGGAGGTCAGTGCGCGGCGTATAGCTTGGGCATCGCCACGCCGCTGCAGGGGGATCAGGCGCGCCGACACTGCCGCCAGTGAGTCGTTGTCGGCACTGCCTTTTGTCGTCCATTCGCCGGGCTTTTGCATGTCGGCATCAATCTGTATCTTGTCGCCGTTTTTCGCCAACACCCATGCCAGGGTCAGGCCGTTTGAGCGTTTAACCTCAACGAGCACAGGGGTGGCAGACTCGCCGGTAACCTGCAGATTGCCACCGTGGGCCGACAGCGTCACCGAGCGCACCCCGTTGCCGTCATAGAACAGCGCGGTGACGCTCTCGCTGCCTAAGTCCTTGATGTGCAGCTTTATGACGAACTCCTTGTGGCCGCAGGCCAAAAGGAGCAACGCCGCCACAAAGGCAAGTAGGGAGGGCAATAGACGCTTCATACGCCAAAGATACACATTTTTCGCCACACAAAAATATCGCCGCCGCCCATTTTCAGGGCAACGACGATAGCAAAGCGAAATTTCAATACGTTACGCAAATTTGGGCCAGCGGGTTATTTCGAGGCTTTGTCGGCTTGCTCGCTTGAGAGGCGCATTACCGTTTGCATCACCTCGAGCAGCTTGTTCTGCAGCGGTTTGGTCTTCTCCTTTAGTTGCTCATAGTCAGGCATCCCGGGCTTGATGTTGTCCATGGCATTGAGGAACTCCTTGCAATAGGGGTATTTCTCCTCAAGTTGGTTAACCTCGTCAATGTTCTTTGAGTTGATGATGTGGGTGAGGGCATCATCGACATACTGAATCATCATCTCATAGTCCTGAGTGGTGAGCTCCTCGTTGTTGGCGATTTTGTCAGAAATCTTTTTGTAGTCGGCTGACGAGCTGCAGGCGCTCAACAGTGTGATGGAGAAAATCAGGCTTAGGACAAAAAGGGCTTTTTTCATAGTAAGCAGTTGTTTTAAAAGAATTAAAGAATCTTGAGTCGTAAAGATATTAATTTTCTTTTATTTGGCAAAAAATCCGGAAAAAGATACAAAATAGTGAGAGGCCGCACACCGGGGAAGTGGCGCGGCCTCTCGGGGGGAGTAGGAAGAAATTTAAATAAACAATTACTACCTTAATATTTTTACTGCTTTGTCGCCTTGTACACGTATATAGGGATGTCCCGGGAGGGGGTTGTTCACCTCAACGCCCTGCAGGTTGAACCAGCGCACTGAGCCCTGTTCGGCGTCAGCCTCAACAGCCTTTATGGCGTCATCGCCGGTTGAGAAGCTGAAGGACAGCCCCGTGTCTTGCCAGTCGCTGCCGTTGGCCGAGGCCTCGACGCGCACTGCATATTTCCCCTCCTTGAGTTTGCCGGTGGCAACCACAACGGGCCATGCGGCCTCCTCGGCGGGGGACAGGTTGATGGTAAAGCTCTTGAGCGGGGTTTCGGTGGCGTCCTCAGCAATAAGGACAAAGCGGCCAAAAGAAACGATATTGCTCTCGCTGTCAGGGTTTTTAACGGTGACAGTGGCGGTAATCTCTTTAGGTTTTGTGAGTGCACCCTCAACGGCCAACATATCCGCCAACGCCGCCTTTTGGTCGCACAACGGGACCTTTTGGCCACCGATTATACGACCGTTGTACAGCAACAGTGCATTAGCCACCAGGTTGCGGGGGTCTATGACATCGGCAGGGATGGGGACGGTAAAGGTGTTGTTGAACTCAGCCCCCTCGGCGGCCCCTTCAGCCAAAAGCTGACCATCGTAGGTCGGATAAATCTCGCGGGCCACATGGTTGAAAACCGGGTATTGCACGCGGTCGGGAAGGTTCTCCCATCCGCCCATCTCGCCGTTGTAGCCGTCGGCGTAGGCGTTGGCCTGGTATATGCCCACCAGATTGTCCTCGGTGAGCACTATGGCAACATTAATGTTCTTGTCAACCTCGGCGCCAAAGGTGGTGTGCGTGGTGGCAATCACGTTGCCCTCCCCGTCCAAGGCGGCGGTTAACTGTATGGTGCCCTTGGCGTTCTGCTTGGTAACCTCGCCATAGAAAACATCAAACAGGTCGGGGGAGACATCCATGCCCATATACATGCGGTTGACGTTGCAGACCGGGAAGCCGTTGAACATGGCATCGGTGATATAGTCAGGCATGGCAAACTCATCGTTGTAGTGTATGGCGATGGGGATAAAATTGTCGGGATGTTCACGGCCCAACTTCTCCATTGCCACGATGCCGCGCACGCACCATTTGCACCACTCACCGGTACCCTCCTCAATGACAACTTGGGGAGTGTATTGTGCAGCCGCCGACATAGCGACGGCCGCACAAGCTAACAGGGTGAATCTTCTAAGGGTCATTTTACTGTGAAAATAACGGTTAGAGTTTCTCAGAAAATGGTTTTCGTTGTTTTGGTGGTACCGTCGGTGAAGCGGGTAACCTTGATGAGGAGTTGACCGGCAGCGGGGTTAACCACGCGGCGACCGGTGAGGTCATAGAGGCTCTCGGCGGCGACGGTGCGGTCAGCGTCGATGGTGGCGATGCCGTCATCGGGGATGTCATACCATACAATGTCGCTGAGGTAGTCATTGCCGTCGGGGGCGGTGTAGCGGGTCTGGATACCAACGGCGGTGTAGCCGGTCTCGAAGAACAGAACCTGGCAGGCGTTGCCATAACCACAGATGTACATGTTGCCGGTGGTGAAGGTTGCGGGGCACCATTCCATATCCTCGGGCAGCTCATACTCGATGGCGTCAAAGATGAAGGGCTCAGACTCATGGTTCATGAACACGCGGTATGCCATGTCCTCGGCATTGAGCAGGGCACCCTTTACGTTGATGTTCGGGAAGTTGGCCATCATGCAGTAGCGATAACCCTCATACCACTCTGAATAGTCTGACCACATGGGCTCCTGGGGATTCTCGGGCGCAGCGCACAGCAACTCGAGGCTCTGATAGCGGATGGTGGGGTTGCAGGCGTAGGTGTAATAGAAAATATCGTCAATCAGGGAGTTGAGGATAAAACCTTTGTTCTCGCCTTGCTGAACCAGGGTCTTGGTCTCGGGGTCGTATGACATTATCACATCCTCGTTTGAGAGGGTGAAGGTGGTAACGGGGTAGTTCCACTCATTCAGCGTGGTCTCATAGTTGACGCCGTTGAAGATAATGTAACGGTTGTCCAGGTTACAAATGCCCAGGCACTGGCGATCCTTGAAGGTTACGGTGTTGCCGTTGATCTCACCGACAACCACTGCATCAGAGATCATGTACTGGAAGTTCTTGAAGTATATTTTGTCTCCCTTGATGGCACCGTCAATCAGCACGGGGCTGTAGCCGCCGGTCAGACACCAGTTGCTATCCCACTCGAGGTCCTCGGGGATGTCATAGTAAACCAGGTCATCGGGGACCGGGGTAAACTTCTGGTTGAGGTTGGCATACCCGAACCAGTAGTCCTTGAGAGACTCATCGTCGCCACCCTCATACACACTCTTTTTGATGGTGAGGTAGCATGACAGCATTTGCTCGGGGAAGAGCGGCGTGGGCCATGCCGTTGAGTTGTCCATGTCAAAATCCTCTTTGTAGGGGTAAACCTGGGTGATGACACCGTTCTCGTCAACTGAATACTCAATGTAGTTTTTCTCGGGGTCGGTCTCGGGGGTATATGTGCCCAGACCCTGCTCCAGCTCCTCGGGAGTGGCTGAGAGGTTCATCACCGAGAGGTTAACGGGGTAGTAATTCTCATCGTCAATGGTAACCTCACGCATAGCGGCGATAGCCTGGGGCAACTGCACGCGTATCGTCTTGCCGTCGGCTGAGAGGGTACCCTCGGCAAATCCGTATGTAAACGCGCCTAACGGGTTGTGGATATAAACCTTATTGTCGTCACCCCATACAATCTCGGTTGCGCCCTGCATTGTTGAGTTGGTAAGGCCTCCGGTGGTTGAGCTGATACCGATACCCTTCATGGTGTAGGCTTTGATGTTGCCGGTGGGCTCAAGAATCAGGTCTACCGTGGTGCCGCGGCTGGCCGGCATGGTGTTGACAAACTCAAAGTTGGGATTGAGCTTGACCGGGAGGGTAGCGGTTGCCGGGGCATCAGCCGTGTACCCCTGCGGGGCGGCTGCTTGCATAGCGGCAACAGCACCAAGTGCCAAAGCTGAAAGTAACAGTTTCTTCATAAATCTATTTTTAATGTTTGATATTACAGGGATTGATGTTTTACGGGCGCAAATTTGTCATTGCCTCGTCGGCAAATATATCAATTTGCAAGTAAATGAGAGAGAAAAAACGTCGGTTTTCGGTTCTTATTCAAGAATTAGCACCCAAAACAGAAAACCGTTCAAGCACTTTGCTCGTTGGCGATGCGTATGTAGTCTGAGGGGGACAGCCCCGTGATGCGCTTAAACACCACCGAGAATGCGCTGCGGCTCTTGAACCCCACGTTGTTTGCGATGGCCTCGATGGTGAGGCGCCCGGGGGTGTCGGGGTTGGATAGTTGCCGGCACGCCTCGCGCACGCGGTACTCGCCAAGGAAGGTCGGGAAGTTTTTTCCCGACATCTCGTTGACCGTCTGCGACAGATACCGTACGTTGCTCTTCAGGGCCTCGGCCAGTTGGTTCAGGCCAAAGTCCGGGTTATAGATTTCGGGGGAGGTGGCCATATAATCCTGGATGCGCGTGTACAGCTCAGACATCGCCTCCTTGTTCAGCATCCCCGTGTCCATGCCCTGCGCCTCCTCGGTGGGCGCGGTGGCCCGGCGGGCGGCAGTGATTTCACGACGCATGCGTGTGGCATCGTCGTGTGAGCGACGCAACTCCTCATACTGCAGAAACAGGGCTTTGTTGGCCTGGTGGAGCTTTTTGTTTTTGCGCCGCTGCAACCACAAAAAGATGCATATCATGGTCAATACGACCAACACTATAATTAATGAACCCTTGAGGGTGCGGTTTTTCTGTGCCGTGCGCCGCGCATCGATGCTTGCCTGCTGGGCATTGAACGATGCCGACATCTGGCGCAGTCGCTCGCGGCTGTTCAGCTGCATCAACGATGAGTCCGGCAGGGAGAACATCCTCGTCCAGTTCTGTTGCACGCGTTGCAGGTCGCCGTTGCGTGTGTGGATGCGGGCAGCAGCTAAGGCTACCCAGGGACGCATGTCTGAGAGGCTCTCACGGTCAATCATCGCCGTCAGGGAGTCAGCCTGCAAGGCCGCCTCCTCAAACCGGCCCTCCGCCTCAAGCAGCTGCATGCGGTTTTGACTTGTCATGGCACGGTAGCGTGCGGCATCGGGGAAGGTTGCCGGGATTTGGCTCTCCATGGTGTACAGCTTGCTCAGGGCGCTGTCAACACGATGGGCCGCAATGTCGTCAAGAGCCGCAAGATATGTATTCAGGGCCGGGGTCATGGCATAATCCTCAGGCAACTGATAGCTGTGCCACTTCAGCAGGTCGGGAGCATACAGGCGCGGGGACTCTGCCCCGGCATAGGTAAACAGCCCCAGGGCAGACTCGTTGAAGACATCAGGCAAGTTGAGGCGCATGGCGCCGTTCAGAGACTCGTGCCACAACTCGGTGGCCCCGGCAGGGTCCCCCGTGTACAGGTGTATCCATGCAAGGTTTGCCAGGGTATACATCCTGATGCGTTCTATGCCGAACTTCTCACACAGATTCAGCGCCGATTGCCACTCGGAGTACGCCGTTTGGAAGTCGTTGTTGCGTGCCGCCACAATCCCGGCGCCGAGGTGAGCATCGGCTGCAATGGTTGCCAACTTCGGGTTGGAGGCGTCATCATACCGGTCGATAAGGGTGGTGAAAATCAGCATTGAGCTGTCAGGCTTGTTCTCAAACATCATCCTGATGGCCTCACGATGCATATTGTGGGCATTGGTGATCTCGTCAGACCGGTTGCATTGCAACAAAACGATGCCGATGATTATCACCGGCAGCAGCCTTAACGTCCAATACCTTACCCGCATCCTCTATGCTGTAATATCTCAACTGCAAAAGTAGACAATAAACTGCAAACCGACAAACGCGCCCCCGCATGCACTCCGCACCACGTTTTGCCTCCCCAATTTCATGACAACTCGCACCACGTCTAAAGAAAAAGTTACGGGAAAATTGTTATATTTGCACGTATAACTAAAAGAATAACCAAGTAGTATAAAAATTCAACGATTATGGATAAATACACAGAGGTCCTTGAAGCAAGCAAGGTGATTACTGATGACGCTGCCGTGCAGGCCGAGGTGGCCAAGATTCTTAATAAACACCTGGAGGAGAACCGCCGCCCCGAGGTGCTCAAAACCCTTTTTAATTGCATTGACCTGACAACGCTCAAGACTACCGACTCAGAGAAATCTGTCGCCAACTTTGTTGAGCGCGTTAATGCATTTGAGGAGGAATACCCCGCACTGCCCAACGTTGCCGCAATATGCGTGTACCCCAACTTTGTGCCCATTGTGCGCACCACGCTTGACGTGTCGTCGGTTGACATCGCCGCCGTTGCCGGTTGTTTCCCCACGGCCCAGAGCTTCATCGAGGTTAAGGTCGCCGAGGTTGGCCTGGCTGTTGAGGCCGGCGCTGATGAGATTGATGTTGTCTTTGGTGTAGGCGACTATCTTGACGGCGACTATGAGACCGTCTGTGATGACCTCCATGAGATGAAACACTCATGCCGCAACGCCATCATGAAGGTGATTCTCGAGACCGGCGCCCTCAAGACGGCCAAGGCCATCAGGGACGCATCGGTATTGTCACTGTACAGCGGTGCCGACTTCCTGAAGACCTCAACCGGCAAGGAGTATGCCGGGGCGTCGTTAGAGGCTTGCTACGTTATGTGCCAGGCCGTCAAAGAGTATTATGAGAAATGTGACCGCATGGTCGGCATCAAGGTCTCCGGCGGCGTTTCTACCACCGAGGATGCCCTCAAGTACTACACCATCGTTAAAGAGGTACTCGGCGAAAAATGGGTTGCTGACAACGAATACTTCCGCATCGGCGCTTCAAGGTTGGCAAACAACCTGCTCAGTGATATTGTGGGTATGGAAGTGAAATTCTTCTGATAATATGGAATATTGGATAAGGCTCAACGGCGAGCAGATAGGCCCCTTGACCCTTGAGGAGGCACGCCGTATGCCCCTACAACCCGACACCCCGGTGTGGGTTGAGGGAATGGAAGACTGGACAGTGGCCACGCGCGTTGAGGCGTTGGCCGACCTTTTCAACGGCTATCCCGGTATAAATCCCGGCTTCAACCCGGCGGCCGTTCCCCCGCCGGTGCCCGGGGTGGCCCCCGCGCCAAACTTTGTCCCCGTGGCCCCTCAGCGACAAATCGACCTGACGGGTTGCCCCAACAACTACATTGGCATGTCGGTGGCCGCGCTTGTCGTGCTCACCGCCACCTGCGGTCTGTTGGGATTGTTGGGACTGGTACCGCTGCTGAACTCGGCACGTGTCAACAACTTGTTCCTCATGGGAATGCATGACCGTGCCGCAGAATGTTCGGCGCGCGCCAAGAATTGGTCCATCGCCTGCTACATCATTGCCGCCGTCTGCGCCATATTCGCCCTGGCACTGGTCGGCATCGTCGGCACCGAGGCCCTCCTCTCCACCCCCAACAACCCCTCATTCTTAGGCCTGTAACGTATCTATTATACAGCCTATTAACCCTCAAGGGTTAAACCCAAACGCGGCGGACGCTCAAGCTGAGCGTCCGCCGCGTTCGCGGTAAATAAACGTCAGCATAAACAATTGATATCCAAATCTTTATACGCCCGGGGATAATACCCAAACGAATCTACGTTCGCGGTAAACCGATTGAGTACGTGCATGGGCCGACTGTAACGAAAATGGAGGTCGTGACTGTTTGTGTCGCGACCTCCATTGTATTGAGTGACCCGTGAGGGTTATATGCCCGACTTGGGCACGGTTATGCGCTTGTAGATGCGTCTGAAGTTATTATCGGTGAGAGCAAGCTCCTCGGCATTGGCCTCATACTCGGTGCCCCAGATTGAAGGGAGCAGGTCGGCGATATACCGGTGTTCGCGATCCTTATCGATGGCCGCTTCCACCAGTCTGTCGATATGCGGACGAAAGCGCTCCAAACCTATGGCCGCAAGATAGCGTGCCGCGCTCACCGAGAACTGCCCCGTGCCGTCGGCACGAATCATGCTGTCCACCACAACGGGCATGTCATCATCGATGGTGTCGATGTGGTTTGCCAGATACTCGTAGGTGGTGAGGCCGTTGATGTCCTTAGCCAGTTCCTTGAGGGCTTCGTTGGTCATCGCTGTCTTTGTCTGCGCCGGGTTAATAACTTGTTACTTCTTGATAAGCTCCTCGCCTTTCTGCAAAGCCTGGCGGTTGAGCGGCAACAGGTGGTGGTGACGCTGGGGCAGTGTCTTCTCCAAACCTTTCATGACGGCATCAATGGGCACGATGGGACGCAAGGCCAACAGGGCACCAAGAACTATCATGTTGAAGGTCTTTGAGTTACCCATCTCAATGGTGGCATCCATTGCATTGATGGGGTAGGCATTGATGTCCTTGCGCTCGGGCAGGCGGTGTATGCCGTAGGGGTCATAGATAAGTGTGCCACCGGGTTTTACCTTCGGCTCAAACTTGTCAAGACTCTGTTGGTTGAGCACCACGGCGGTGTCAAACTCGTCCAACACCGGTGAGGAGATGGGCTTGTCTGAGAGGATGACGGTGACGTTGGCCGTTCCACCGCGCTGTTCGGGTCCGTATGAAGGCATCCACGATACTTCCAGGCCGTCCATAAGGCCTGCGTAGGCAAGGATTTTACCCATTGAGAGCACTCCTTGTCCGCCGAAACCGGCTATGATTATTTCTTCAGTCATGGTATTGTGCGGTTAAACGGTTTTTTCGGTTTTGAGGTCACCAAGGGGATACTTGGCAAACATGTTCTCTTCCATCCACTCGTTGGCCTTGGCGGGAGACATCTTCCAGCCTGAGTTACAGGTTGAAACAATCTCAACCAATGAGCAGCCCTTGCCGTCCAGTGAGTTCTGGAATGCCTGGCGAATGGCTTTTTTGGCCTTGCGAACGGCGGCAGGGGTGTGTACGGCCTGGCGGGTGATGTAGCATGTGCCGTCAAGTCCCACCATCAGGTCAGAAATCTTCAGCGGATAACCGTTGAGGTCCGGACGGCGGCCATAGGGGCAGGTGGCGGTCTTCATACCCTCGAGGGTGGTGGGGGCCATTTGGCCACCGGTCATACCGTATATACCGTTGTTGATGAAGATGATAGCGATGTTTTCACCGCGGTTGGCGGCGTGGA
>CAYMNF010000048.1:0-14949 GCA_964391735.1 uncultured Bacteroides sp.
CCAACGACCCCCTGATTAACAGTCAGGTGCTCTAACCAACTGAGCTACTGAAGCGGGTTGCGGATGCAAAGGTAAACACGATTTTGCAAAAAGTCAAATTTTTTTTCTTTGCGAATCGTTTTTTTTGTTGAAAAAAGCACAAAATCGCCTTTTACATCCCGGGGAATGCCCTTGCCTATTGGTGTTAATCCTCCTTTTTCAGCAGGGATTGGTACATCTCAATGTAGCGGTCGGCCAATGTGTTGATGTCAAAACGTTCAAGCACACGTGCACGCAGGGCCTCGCGATCCTGCTTGGCATCCAGGGCCTTCAGCAGGTTCTCGGCAATGCTCTCGGGGTTGGGCTCGGCAATAAAGCCGTTTTCCCCGGGGCGGTCTATGAGGTACTTCTCGGCGCCACCGCCAATGCTCACGGGCATGCACCCGGCGGCCCACCCTTCGATTATCGAGCGGCCGACAAGCTCATCCTTCTTGGTGGACAGCACCACATCACATGAGGCATAGATCTGGCGCAGCAAGCGCTTGTCGGTGACCATCCCCATGTATATCCAGGGGAAGCGCAAGCGGTCAAGGTGTGACTTGTTGATGAACTGCCCGGTGAAGATTACGCCCGTGTGGTTGGCTATCTGGGGATGGGCGTCAAAGATGGTGTTCAGTGAGTCGATGATCAGCTTCATGCTCTCGGGCTCATCATCAATCAGGGGCGTTTTCACCAGGATGCGCCGGCGGGTCTTTATGGGGTCGAATGAGGGATACCCTTCGGTTGGAGAGGTCGTGAAGTTCTTCAGGTCCAGAGCCGGGGGCAACACGTGTACCGGTGAACCCTGCAGCAGGGAGGATTCACGGGCTATGGAGGCCATCCATTCGTTGATGGTAAAGAAGTGTATGTTGCTCTTTTCATACACCTTTTTCTTTTTCAACCACACGCGGTGGCTGAGGTCTTTGGGGTTGTCGCTTTTAAGGTAAGGGCAACAGCCGCACTCCTGTTTGTAGCGGTCACAACCACGGTGGCGGTGGCAGATGCCCGTGAAGGGCCATGTGTCGTATGAGGTCCACAGCAGGGGCTTGCCCAATTCGCTTATCTTCTCAAGGCCTTTCAGCGACAGTAGCCCCTGGTTGATCCACCCCATGTGTATGATGTCGGCATCTTTTACCCACGGGTGTTTCCAAAGCTTGAAACCTGAGGAGCCGTCAGAGATGTGGAAGGCGTTCTTCATCGAAAAGCCGTTGTGCAAAAATATGCGTTGCCGCTCAACGCCGAAGCTCATCAGGCGGCGAAAACGGGTGCTGACGACGTCAACGTGGGGCGAGTCGGTAAGCTTGGTGAAGACGACCATGCGCGCATCAATTCCGCGCGAGCGCAGTGCCTGCATAAATCGGTAGGTTACCTGTGATATCCTGCCGTAGAGGTCGCTGTGTTGGATAATCGTTATTTTCAACTTTTTGCCGTGGATATTGATTGGTTATTGATAGAATTTGCTTGAAACGGACCCGGTCATCTGCCCCGGGACGGGATACCCTGCACCGGCACAATCTCGATGTCCTTGATTTGGAGCCGTGCCTGCAGATAATTCTTAAAGCGTTGGCGCGTGGCATAGTCCATGCCTGAGGAGAATTGCACCAGAGCCATGTTGGTGGTGTCAGGTTGCGAGGTTTCGGTATTCACAAAGACGGCTCGTGAGATGGCCAGGTCTGCTACCGAGGGGAACAGCACCTTCACCTCAGGGGCAATTGTGGCGCTGACGGTGTCGGCGGCATTGCGTTTGGCAATGGATGCCTGCAGGGAGTCGATGGTTTGCTGCTGGCTCATGATGGTGCTTTGCGCCAACTGGTAAATATCTTTGGCCGAGGATTGCTCACCCGAGGGTAACGTGGGGATGTCACCCTGGATGATTGACAGGCGTGTGCCCTGCAAACCGAACTGTTTGAGGCGCGGCTCCATTGCAAGTTTCAGGGAGTCGGTTGAGAGGATGCGCCCGATAAGCGTCACCTGGATAACGCTTTGGTCCCCCTCGGTATACACCTTTTGGCTGACTACCTGGGTGTAGGGGAAGTGGAACTCCTGCTGTATAAACTGTTCAGCCTTCTCGCGGAACCGGTTCTGCCTAATCATGTTGAAGGTGAGCCAGACACTGGGAAGCATCACCAACACCGCCACAGTGTAGGTGGTTATCCGCACCCGCCGCGCACGGGTCGGGTTGGCCTGCGGACTGTTGTGGTAGTGCATCAGCTTCACGCCGATAAAGGTTGCCAGGGCAATATATACCGAGTTGATAAGGAACAGGTAGAAGGCGCCGAAGAAATAGTGCAGCTGCCACGTCCCTAAGCCATAGCCCGCGGTGCACAAGGGGGGCATCAGGGCGGTGGCGATGGCTACGCCCGGTATAACATTCCCCTTGTACCGGCTACCGGCGGCTATAATGCCGGCCGCGCCGCCAAAAAAGGCTATCAACACGTCATAGATGGTGGGTGAGGTACGCGCCAACAGCTCGCTGTGGTTGGCTGATACCGGCGAGATCAGGAAGTAGAGCGTTGAGGTCAGCACCGAGAACAGGGTGGCCATGGCCAAATTCTTGGCCGAACGCTTTATAAGCATGAAGTCACAGATGCCCACCCCCAGGCCTATCCCGACAATGGGACCCATCAGGGGGGAGATAAGCATGGCGCCGATAATCACTGCCGTTGAGTTGGTGTTCAGGCCCAAGGAGGCGATAAAAATGGCTGTGATAAGTATCAGCAGGTTGGCGCCCCTGAAGGATATCCCTTCACGAATCTCTTGCTCGGCCTGTGCCTGAGGAACGAAAACCCCTGCCAGGGAAAAGTATGAGAAGATTTTGTTCTTCAGTACTGAGTTTGTTGATTGCGTCATGGACATTTAGTGAACATGAGGGTTGGCACCCCCGTATGCTACATGCAAATTTAATAAAAAAATGTTAAATAAATAATTTCGGCAATTGCTGTCACTGAATTTTAAACTTTTCGTAACAGCGATGTGTCTAAAAGAGAAAGGACACAACTGAAAACCTCATTAGTATGAAGAAAATCGCACTCTGTTTGTTGACAGCCCTGGCACTGGGTGTATCACCCGTGCAGGCCAAGCATCATCCCGGCAAAGGCCCGAAGGTTGAGCATCGCCACCAAAAGCATAAGGGACATGGCAAACCGGCCCATCATCCTGCGCCGCCGCCCCCTCGGCATGCCCGTCCACATCACCCGGCACCCCCGCCCCCTCCGCCACCCCGCTACTATGCGCGGCCGGCCGGTGTCAGCGTCTCTCTGGGGCCGTTGCAACTGGTGATGACGAGCGGTGGCCGGTACTATCGCGAGGTGTACCCCGGTCGCTATGCCATTCAGCAACCGCCACTGGGACTGGTAGTTCCGCACATCCCCAACGGGCGCCGCGTCATGCACGGCGGGTATCCCTGCCGCTTGGTTCAGGGGGTGGTATATCTGCCCCTTGGCAATGGCTTTAAGGTAGTCGGCTATATGTGATACTTAAAACATAAAAATTGCAAAAAAAGCCCGAGGCATTCGGTGGAATTGATTAAATTTGCAATCTAAAACCAAAAGGCAAGTTTGCCCCTTTAAAAGCAAAAATCAATTCCACTGAAACCAATGGCAAAGTATGATTATATAGCCGTGAGTCTGCACGGCAACTACAATACCGACAACCCTGATAACAGTCTGGCGGTGGCGTATGCCTACACCCCTGAGGGGATAAACCCCGGGTGGACAGCCTCATTGCCGGACCCCGAGGGTATCGTCCACAGTTTTGTCTCGGCGCGTGAGTGCTATGTGATGTGGCAGAATGAGTATGGCCATTACTTTGGCGTGGTGGCCATGAATAGCCAGAACCCCTCAATGGGCCATGTGATGGTTACCATTATGTTGTCACCTGAGGTGGCTCTGCCCGGGGCGCTGATTTTCAGGTTGCTGACATCGTTGAAGAAACTGATGTTGGAGGAGGGCCTGCAGAGCGATGAGGCCGTTAACCAGGTTTTTCGCTCGGCCGACCTGCCGCAGGAGCCCATGATACTGCCCTCATGGACCGTGCAACTGCCCAACGCCGATGCCCGCCCCCTGTGCTACCGCACCTACATGTCAACGCGTGAGTTTGACCCCATCTTCTCTTTCCCCAATCAGGCCGAATATCGCAAGTATCTATATACTATCGTCATAACGGTAACCTGTTCGCTGCGTCCCAACCTGCTGATTGACCGCATTGTGGCCCCGGTGAAGAAGGTTTACTCGGTTATTGCACCCCCGTATGTCACCCCCTCGGCACTGGTTGTCACAGAGGGTGAGCATCTTGATCTCACCTATGCCAAGGACGGCTTCAATCCCCGCGTTGAAACGATAACTGTGGGAGCCCCCTCGCCATACGTTAAGTATGACGGGGCCGCACTGATGGTGAAGACATCTGACCAAAGCGGCATGGGTTTTGTGCGCCGCGTGAAGACAAATGTACGTTCAACCAAAGGCGGTCTGATACATGGCTACACCATCACTGTCAACGACCGCCCGGTCAACACCATGGAGCCGTATATCGAGCTTAACGAGGTTGACCTGCGTCCCGGCCGCAAGATACATATCCACGCCGCCTCAAACAACTTCCACCCGTTGAAGATTGAGGTTGACCCGTCGACAATTGGCCCGGATACCGTCATCAACATCGAGATGGAGCCGATTGAAACCGGCATAGTTTTACGTTTGGACTTCGGCGAGGGCCGTGTGTTTGAGCAACCCCTGTCCCTTGAGAAGAATACCCCTGAGTACTCACAGCTGCACTCCGGAAACTTCCACGGCTTCCGTGCCCACCGCCAGGCCGGGCTCGGTGAGGTCTACAACATTGATGTCCGCGCCACAGCCAAGCCGGCCGCCCCGGCATTTGACAACGTCACCGCCAAGGCAGCCCAACCGGCCCCCGCAGCTGCCCCGGTAGCCGAACAGAAGCCCTCGGCACCCGGTTATGTAGCCAACAAACCCCATGCCCCGGTGTTTGAAAATGTTACCGAAAAGGGGATGGCCGACAAGCGCCATGCCGACAAGCCGGCGTCTCCCAAATATGACACCCCTGCCCGTGATACCCACACCGGGCACGCCGACAATGATGTGGCCGCCGAGCGTAAGCCCATGAATTGGCGCCTGATCGCCTCAATGGTGGGGCTGGTAGTGGTTATAGTCCTTGCCATTGTGTTGCTGCCCAAGCTGCGCAACTCGTCGGATGAGGGTGTTGTTCGCAGCAGCATTGCCGACAGCACTGCGGTCCCCGTGTTGGCTGAGGCCCCGGTGCAGATTCCGCAAGTTGATGCTCCCTTAGCCCCTGAGGTCCCCGAGGCCGCCCCGGCAGCGGCCCCCACGGCTGAGAATGAGGCCGACTATAAATACCTCAATGAGAACATCGGCGTGTGGAAACGCTCAGAGCTTAAGAGCATTGAGGACCAAAAGCTGATTGATGCCATCGCTGCCGGTGACATCCAGGCCATGGCCAACCACCCGTACTTTGCCACCCCCGGTGTCTGCACCAACAAGCGCGCTTTGCAGGCCGTCGAGTATGCATGGTCATCACAGGGCAGCCAGCAAGAGGGCGCTAACCGTGAGATGATGAAGAAGTGTGCCACCGCCGAGCAGGTTAATGTTACCGAGCTTTGGGACAAACTCTCACGCGTACAGCCCAAGGAGAAATATAGCCAACCGCGTCCCGGCGCCAAATAATTAAAAAATATAATACCGAAGGTTTAAATGACACTGAGACACGCCATAGTCGGCGCCCTGATGGGCGCCGCATTGGTATGCGATGCCTGGAATGTGAACCCCGCCGATGCCCGCAGCCAATACAAACCCTATCCCGTTGACAGCATACGCCCGTTGACAGCCGCTCCCGCCGGCTATGAGCCTTTCCACATTGAGCACTATGGGCGCCACGGCAGCCGCTGGCTCATCACCAAAGACAACTACAACGTGCCGGTGAACGCCCTTGAGGTTGCCGAGCGCAACAATGCCTTGACCCCGCTGGGCAAGGAGGTGTTGGAGCAGGTACGTCAGATTCGCGATGACTCAAAGGGACGCCTTGGCGAGCTCACACCTTTAGGTGCCGAGCAGCATCGCGGTATTGCTCGCCGCATGGCCGCCAACTTCCCGCAGGTGTTTGTCCCCGGGGCGGCCGTTGATGCCAAGTCTACCGTGGTGATACGCTGCATACTGTCCATGCTCAATGAGATTGCCGAGTTGCAGGCAGCCCAGCCCGCCCTGCGCGTTACTACCGATGCCTCAGAGGCTGACATGTGGTTCATGAACCAGCATGACCCCGAGAAGAATGCGGCGATTGACAGCGCAAAACGTACCGCCCTGGCCGCGTTCCGTGAGCGCCACGCTGTCGGTAGCGAATGGATAGGCCGTCTGATTAACGACCCCCAGCTGGTAGCTGACTCAATTGACGTGCAACGTTTCACCGACGAGATGAGCGAGGTGTGCGCAAATATGGGTAGCCATGATGGCAAATATCCTGACCTGATGACACGCATCTTTACCCCTGAGGAAATCACCCGTGCATGGATGTGCAACAATGCCTCATGGTTCTTGAACGGTGCCAACAGCGGCCTCACCAAGGGATTGGCACCCCTGGGGCAACGTAATTTGATGCGCAATATGATTGAATCAGCCGACACCACTCTTACCGCCGCTGTGCCGAGCGCCAACCTGCGGTTTGGGCATGAGGGTATGATTCTGTCGTTGGCGTGCCTGATGCAGCTCGCTGACTATGGCCGCGAGATTAACGACCTTGAGGCACTGGCTCCCGATTGGGCTGCCTACAAGATTTTCCCCATGGGGTGTAATATTCAGCTTGTATTCTACCGTCCCGTAGGTGGCGGAAGTCCTGACGATGTGTTGGTGAAAATCCTGCTGAATGAGGTTGAGATGCCTACCAAGTTAGCTGACCCGGTGCAAGGGCCCTATTACAGATGGAATGACCTTAAGGGCGCATTGCTTGAAGTAATGAGTGCCCGATAATGCGCAGAGGCGGTGTCAGGATTCTGTTGTGCATGTTGTTGTGGGCAGTGGTGTCCATAACCGCCGCCGCACAACCTGAAACCGCCGACACCATTCCCTCGGTGGTCACCGACACCTGCCGGGTTAAAACCTCGTCAACCCTTTGGATCAAGCAACTGATTGCCAACGGTTTCCACATCAATGACCCGGGTGTGGACTATCCCAAATTCCCCCGTTTCTGCCTCAACGTTTATAATTGGGGCGACCGAGTGTTCAACAGCTATGACCCGGAATATGTTGTCAGCGCGGGGAAGAACTGGAAGGCCCAGCTCAAGACCCACAACTGGCTTGAAACGTACAGCTTTATCTTTCCGCGGGGCCACATGCTGCACATTGCCAGCAATGTGTATGCCGATGTGGGTGCGTCGGTCTCATTTATGGCTGTGTCGGTGGGCTACATGTTCAACGCCAATGAACTTGCCCATTCCTCAGACAAACGTTCATACTTTGGGCTAAACTTTACCTGTGCCCTGTTTTCGGCCGACTACTCCCACACAACCACCGATGGTGGTGCACATATTTCACGGTTTGGCAAGTTGATTAACGATCAACGTGTACACATCCCGCTTGAGAACCTTGTCAACCACACCACTCAGGCTGAGGTAGTCTATTTTTTCAACCATCGCAAATACAGCCAGGCGGCAGCAGAGTGCTACTCAAAGTACCAGCTGAAGAGCGCCGGCTCATGGACGGCGGGATTCAACTACACCCGCCAAAACGTTACCATGGACCTTGGGGAGGCTATCCCAGAGATTTGGGAACAACTCCCCGATTTGCAGCGGCATTATACGTTTAACTATATTGACTACATTGCCCTGGGCGGATACGCCTACAACTGGGTGCTGAAACCACGCACATGGCTGTTTAACGTGTCCCCCATCTTGGGTGTGGGATACAAGCACACGCGTGTGACATCGACCGACGGACGCCGCGACATGGTGGCGACAAAAGGTCAATTGGCGCTGAATCTGGTGTACAATCACCGAGCGCTGTTTATCGGGGTCCATGGAAAGGTTTCGGCCTCATGGTACTTCAACGGTAACTATACATTTATGGACAGTTTCTATAACATGCAGGCCTCGTTAGGCTTCAGATTTTAATTGGCTATGCAACGTTACTCACGACAAATATCGTTACCTGAGATTGGCCCGGCAGGACAGGAGGCTCTGCGGCGCCTACGCGTCTTGGTGGTCGGAGCCGGCGGCCTCGGTTCCCCGGCTATCTATTATCTTGCCGCAGCCGGCGTCGGCACCATCGGCATTGTTGATGGCGACAGCGTGGACATCAGCAACCTTCAGCGCCAGATTCTCCACACCACACCGCGTATCGGCGCTGTCAAGACAACGTCGGCTGCCACGACGGTACACGCACTGAATCCCACGGTTGAGGTGGTGGAATACCCCCTGCGTCTTGACGCCGACAACGGCCGCGAGATAATAGAGGGGTGGGACTTTGTGATTGACGCGGTTGACAACGCCCCCACCAAGTACCTGATTGACCGTCTGTGCCGTGAGGCCGGGGTGCCCTATTGCCACGGGGGCATTGAAAAATGGCGAGGGAATATCAGTACTTTCATGCCTGATGCCCGGTTGCGGTTTTCAGATATATTCCCTCCCGGGCCGGTAAGCACTGAGCCCCCGGTGGGGCCTATTGGCGCTGTCGCCGGCGTGATAGGCACCCTGCAGGCCCTTGAGGCGATAAAATTCGCCACCGGTGCCGGTGAGATGCTCACCGGACGTATCCTTACGTTTGACGCATTGACATGCATATTTACCGAGTTTCGCCTGGCCCGTTAGCCGGTGATTACAAAGGGGTATAACTCAAGCGGAGAGGCTGTCATCACGACGTCTCTCCGCTTGAATAATAAACCAATCATTATCACATTTCTGCAATGGAAAAAGTATCTTCACTTCTTTGTCTATATAACACGGGGAGGAGGCAAGAGGTTCACGCCCCCTCAATAATAACATTAGTTAACACTCTGCGGAAAATGTTTTGCCCCGGTCTGCGTTAATTTTGCAATACCGAACCCAACCCCGCCGGGGCAAATAAATCTGACCGGAATTGAAAGCCGGACACCATTGATAAATCGGCCAAAATTGGCTAAATTTGCAAAAGGTGGGTGGAGCATCACCCCTTGTACGTTAAAACGAAAATAAATAAGAACATAATATATGGCAAAGAAAGAGACAAAAGCAAAGAAGATTGACCCCGCCAAGGCCAAGGCTGATGCCCTGAAGGCTGCGTTGGCAAAGATCACCAAAGATTATGGCGAGGGTGCGGTAATGCGCATGGGCGACGAGAAGATTACCGACATTGAGGTAATCCCCACCGGCTCCATAGCCCTGAACCGTGCATTGGGCGTGGGTGGCTACCCCCGCGGCCGCATAATCGAGATATACGGGCCTGAGTCCTCAGGTAAAACCACCTTGGCAATCCACGCCATCGCCCAGGCCCAGAAGGCCGGCGGTGTTGCCGCGATAATCGATGCCGAGCACGCCTTTGACCGGTTCTATGCCGAGGCGTTGGGTGTGGATGTTGACAACCTCTTCATCTCACAGCCCGACAACGGCGAGCAGGCCCTTGAGATCGCCGAAAAGCTGATACGCTCATCGGCCATAGACATCCTGGTGATTGACTCTGTGGCAGCACTGACCCCCAAAAGTGAGATTGAGGGCGTGATGGGCGACCGACAGGTGGGCTTGCAGGCACGCCTTATGTCCCAGGCGTTGCGCAAACTCACGGGCACCATCTCACGCACCAACACCACATGCATCTTCATAAACCAGTTGCGTGCCAACATCGGTGGTGGCATGTTCGCCCCCTCAGAGGTCACCACCGGCGGCAATGCCCTGAAGTTCTACTCGACGGTGCGCATTGACATTCGCTCCTCAACAACCCTCAAGAACTCAAATGATGAGCCTATCGGGCGACGCACCAAGGTGCGCGTAACCAAGAACAAGGTTGCGCCCCCCTTCCGCCGTTGTGAGTTTGATATTCTCTTTGGCGAGGGCATCTCTCGGGCTGCCGAGTTGCTGGACCTCAGTGTTGAGATGAACATCATCAAGAAGTCCGGCTCATGGTTCAGCTATGATGGCCAAAATATTGCCCAGGGCCGCGATTCGGCAAAGAATGCTATTGCTGATAACCCCGAGTTGGCTGAGGAGCTTGAAAGCAAAATTATGGCCAAATTTGCCGAGGGTGCCGAACTTCCCAAACCCTCAAAGAGTAAGGAGGGTGAGATCACCGACGAGGTTGAAGATGATATTGACGACCTGAGCGACCTGGAAGGAATCTCAACCGACGACCTTGAACTTGACGAGATTTAAAACTCCACTCTTACAAACTGACTGTAAAAAAACGCCCCGATACCTGCAAATGGTGTCGGGGCGTAATGTTAGCGGTCAATTATCAGTTTTGGATAGCCAAGATATATTGGCCGGGGGCCATTGTCTTGGGCAGTTTGACCTTTTTGCCCGTGAAGGCGTCAGTCATACCTTTTACATCGGGGGTCTCACCGGTGAACTTTACAGGCTGGGATTTGTCACTGAGGTTTACCATAACAAACACCTTGTTGCCATCTTTGGCACGTGAGAAGGCGTAAACATCGGGGCTCTGGGTGGGATACCGAAGCATCTCGCCGCCTGCCAGGCCGGCACTCAGGGCCGGTGATTGGTGTTTTACTCCGTCAAGGGTACGGTAGAATGTAAAGTACTCATTGCGCGGTTCCCACTGCGGGGCCTTGTCCTTCTCAAAGAACTCAAAGGCGCGGTCCATGCCGGTCTCTTGTCCGGTATAAATCAGGGGCATGCCCGGCAGGGTGTAGCTCAGTACGGCAAAGGCCGGGGTGAGGAGGCCCAGGCGCTGGAACTCAGTCCCCTCCCATGAGTTGAAGTCATGATTGGTAATCATGTTCATAAGATATGTGTCGGCGGGGAAAGCCTCGGCCTGTTTTGCCAGAAGGGTGTCAATATCTGTGGCGTGGGTCTCGGGGAACTGCTTTACATTACCATCCTTGTCGGCAAAGGTATATTGCCCTTGTGTGGCGGCGATGGCGTTGAACAGGTGTGCCATGGGCCAGTTGTAGCCCATGTTGAAGCATTGCTCCTGCAAATCGGGCTGAGCAGCCTCGGCCAGCATAAAGAGGTCCGGTTTAACGGCCTGCAGTTTGGGGCGTGCCCAGTTCCAGAAATCCACGGGAACCTGCATGGCCACATCGCAGCGGAAACCGTCAACGCCAACCTCGGTGAGCCAAAACTTCATTGCATCAACCATGGCCTCGCAAGTTGCCGGGTTGTTGTAGTTGAGGCAATACACGTCGGTCCAGTCATAGAGGCCCATCATCTCCCCTTTGTCGTTTTTGCGGTAATACTCAGGGTGCTCGGTAACCCAGACGTTGTCGCGACCGGTGTGGTTGGGTACCCAGTCAAGAATCACCTTCATGCCACGAGCATGGGCATCCTCCACAACAGCCTTGAACTCATCAAGGGTGCCAAACTCGGGGTTGAATTTAGTGTAGTCCTGTACGGCATAATAGCTGCCGAGGGTTCCCTTGCGGTCCTTCTCGCTGATGGGGTTTATGGGCATAAACCACAGGATGTCAACACCCAGGTCCTGCAGGCGCGGCAGCTGTTCCCCGAAAGCCTTTACGGTGCCCTCGTCGGTACCTTGGCGCAGGTTTACCTCATAAATAACAGCGTTGCGGCTCCAGTCAGGCTGCTGAACTTTGGTGGGAGCGGCAGCAAAGACTGTGCCTGCGGTAGCAGCGCATGTCAATGCTGTGATAAATGTTTTTAACATAGATTGTACTTATTGGTATAGATATTTGGTTAGGAATTTTCGGGAGTTATAAGCTCCAGGAGGTTTTGGCGTGTCAGGCCGGCAATGACCTCCTCGGGCTTGAGGGCCTCAACGACCTCCCTTACGGCATCGGGCGTGAAGGGGATACCGTGCAAGGGCTGGGTTAGGGCCCCTAAAGGCGACAGCTCAAAAAAGTCCCCGTCCAACGCTACATCGGTAATCACCCCGTCGGCAAGACATATCGAGGCGCGAATCTCGCCAACACCTTCAAAGCGGATGCTGCGGATATGGTCGGCGGCTTTCCCGCGGCTGCGGTATATCCACGCCGGGTCGGTATATTCCTTTTCGATTTCCTCCACCTCCCTGACTTGTTGCGGTGTGAGGGTATAAACCGAGTCAATCAGGGTATCAACGGCCGCTTGCCGTATATCCTCAACAGTGATGTCGGGACGGTAGGTATGCACCGTTGTGAGGCGTGCGGGTACCGACTTCACCCCTTTTGCGGCAAGTTTTGTGCGCGAGGGGGTGATGGCATTGGCCATGTGCGTGGTGTTGAAGTCCAGAAGCAATGTACCGTGCACTATGGCACGGTCACCGATGCCGAAGTATGAGTTTCCGCTGATTTTGCGCCCCTCAACAGTGACATCGTTGCGCGACGAGCACTCGGCGGGTAGCCCCATGGCCCTCAGCAGGGAGGTCGAACGACGGGTATGTTCGGTAAAACTCTTTTGGACATCTTGGGTGGGGGATATGCACCCTGTCATCAGGTTTTCCTTGTCGGCATAGATGCAGCCGCCGCCGCTTTTGCGTCGCACAATGTTTATGTCATTGCGTCGGCAATAGTCAAGGTTGACCTCGAGGTCAACCTGCTGATTGCGGCCGAACACTACCGTGGGGCCTACTTGCCACATCGTGAAAGCCGGCAGGGGTACCTGTCCGCTGCGAGCGGCCCACTCTTCCAGGGCCAGCCAGAAGGTTGCCGGCCGGCCCTGAGGGTTTTCAACGTCAAGAAGTACCATAACTCAGAATAAAAGCACCTCGCTAAGGGTGGGATGGGGGTGGATAATGCTGTCAAGGGCGTCAATAGTCATTCCTTGGGCCACTGCAACGGTGAGTTCCTGGATAAGGTCGGCTGCGTGAGGGCCCATAATGGTGCCTCCCAAAATTTTGCCATCCTTGTCGGTGACCACCTTGACCATGCCGTCGGTCTCGCCCATGGTCATCGCTTTGCCGTTTGAACGGAATAAGGACTTGTAGACACGTGCACCCTCGGGGGCATCCTTCTCGAGCGTGCCAACCATAGCGACCTCGGGGATGGTGAACACCACCGAGGGTATCGGCTCCAGGCGTTGTTCCTTGCCCATCACGCGCATGCCCTGGGCGGTGGCAACATGTGCCAGTTGGCAGATGCCGTTGACATCACCGATGGCATACAGGCCCGGGATGTTTGTCTCCATGGTTTCGGGGTTAACCACAATAGCACCACGGTTGGTCTCCACGCCGGCCTCTTCAACACCTTGGGGCAGCACGGGGCGGCGACCCACAGCCATCACAATAGTGTCGGCCTCAACACGTCCGGGTTTCCCTTTGGCCTCAAACACCACAGCTCCCGGCTCAATGGCTGTTACCTTTGCGCCGACATTGAAGGCAATGCCGCGGCGCTTGAGCACGGTGCGCAGACGTTTGGCAACCTCGGCGTCCACCGGAGGCAGTATCTCGGGGAAATATTCAATTACGGTAACTTTCACCCCCATAGCCGCAAGGGCTGAGGCAAATTCCATGCCTATAACCCCGGCACCGATTATCGCTACAGACACAGGGAGCTGTTCAATCTTCAACAACTCATCGCTGGTAATGGCATGCTCGGCTCCCGGTACCGGCAGGCGTGCCGGGGCGGCTCCCGTGGCAATCACCACCTTGGGGGCCGACAGGGTGCGTCCGTCAACCTCAACGGTCAACGGCTCGGTGCCGGCTATCCGTGCGGTGCCGTGTATAACCTCAGCCCCTTGCAAAAGGCCCTCAACGGCGCCACGCAGGGTGCCTACAACGGTATCCATGTGGCGACGTACGGCGGGAAAGTCAATGCCGGGCGTACCCTCAATAACAACCCCGGCCTCAGCGGCTTTGGTGGCGTTCAGCATGGTCTCGGCGGTGTGAACAAGGCATTTGGTGGGGATGCAGCCACGGTTGAGGCATGTGCCACCGGCCTCAGCCTTCTCTATGACGGCAACCTTGAGGCCGTTCTTCACGGCATCGGCTGCAACGGGGTATCCACCGGGGCCCGCGCCTATAACTATAAGGTCAAATTGTTCGCTCAATTTCTATTGGTGTTTTTTGGTTGAAAAAAAGCGATGCCATGCAACCGACGCATCAACGATTAGCTGTTGGCGAGCGGTGAGCATGGCATCGGGATTTTCTTCACCCGAGGTTAAAAATCAAAATAGGTGACAATCGGTTCAAGGGCAGCCTTGGTGTCATCAGGACGTCCAATCGGTGTTGACACCGGGGCATTTTTCAGCACCTCGGGGTTGTCAATGGCCTCCTTGGCGATAACACGCATGACATCAATAAACTCATCAAGGGTCTCCGGGCTCTCAGTCTCGGTGGGCTCAATCATCAGGGCCTCGTGGAACAGAAGAGGGAAGTAGATGGTGGGAGCATGGAAGCCGTGGTCCAACAGGCGCTTGGCAATGTCAAGGGTTGTAACACCCGTTGACTTGTCAACCAACCCGTCAAAGACAAACTCATGCTTGCAGACGCGGTCAATGGGCAACAGGTACAGGTCACGCAGGCGTTCCTTCACATAGTTGGCGTTGAGGGTTGCCAGCGGGCCAACCATGGCCAGGCCGTCGCGACCCATGCGCAGGATGTAGGCAAGGGCACGTATCTCTATGCCGAAGTTGCCCAGCGTGCCGCTGATCTGTCCCAAGGTACCCTCGGGGTTGCGGCGAACGCTGAAGGTTCCTTTTGCCTCGTCAAACTCAACGCGGGGCACGGGCAGCAGGTGCTCAAGGCCGGCGCGCACACCAACGGGGCCGGCTCCGGGGCCGCCACCGCCGTGGGGTGTTGAGAAGGTCTTGTGCAGGTTGATGTGCATAAC
>CAYMNF010000049.1:0-13279 GCA_964391735.1 uncultured Bacteroides sp.
TTTCGCAAAACCTTGACGGCTGCTACTTTGCCAAATTTTGATGCGGTTGCCCTGGGCTTGATGACGAAAATTTGCAACGTTGGGGGGTTATGACTATCTTTGCACGCGATTGGAGAGGTGCTCGAGTGGCTGAAGAGGTTCGCCTGGAAAGCGGATATAGGCCAAAAGCCTATCGCGGGTTCGAATCCCGCTCTCTCCGCAAGCAGGGTTGATAATCAATAAGTTAGGTGCGAAAGGCGAGGATTTACGCACACATCAACTCAAATTTTTTGGCGTTCGGTGTGCTCTGCGAAATGCTTTTAGAGTTCATTTTTTTGACGGTGCCATAGGCTGCGCCATTGTTTTATTTTACTTTAGCTTGAGCTTTTTGAGTTTCTGCACGGGCATCTACGAGGTGATAATACAGGTCTGTTGATGCATCGGTAATGAAACACTCTGCCCACACGGAAAACTTCTGTTCTATATCTGTGGCGGGGTCGTAATAGTCGCTATCCCAGAGGTCAGCCAGGTCAGAAAACACTTCAGCGGGATTGTTGCCAAGTGCGTCTACTACCTCGGTGGGGTATTGCTCTATCAATCCTTGACTCCAGTCTCCGAAATCGCTGCCGGGGTTGTGCCGAAGATATTCAAAGGCGGCATCTTTGAGTTCTTCGTAGAAGTCCGGCTGCTCTTCGTCATAATACTCATCAAGATTCTCAAAGGGTGATGTAATCTCTGCATCCGATTCGTGCGCTTTAAAATTATCCATTATTCAAAACTTAAAACTTCTTCAGATTATTAGCTAATTATATTTGTTTTCATGAAACAGATACTAAGACATATGAGGCGATGGCGATACAAACATCTTTATCGCAAACTGTTTATGCTATATGCCTATAAATTCAACTATGCAACTGCGGCGCATTCTCAAGCAAAGGAGGCTTTCTTTTGGATTACAGGTGAAGACTGGGAAGATTGGTATTAGTAGGTTGGCCTTTGCGGCCTCTTTCCCTTCATGATTTCATGAGGTGGTGTCACATGAGACGTTGGAAAAACCACAGGAATTACAAAAGAAATTCTTGACACATTCTCTGTCTTTGTAGAGTTGGATGAGCCTATCTTTTCACCAAGTATTGAAATACCTGCTTTGGCATGGCCGTCTTTACCCCATTTTTTGTCTACGTTGGCTCTTTAATCGTGTGATTTCGCGCTTTGCCTCGGAGAGGAGGTCATAGAGTTCTACTGAGCGTTCAGTGGCAAAGTATTCTGCCCAGTCTCTGAACGAATGACACTCGGCGGTTACGTGGTCCTCGTAGTCGTTACAGTCCCACCAATCTTCCAATAAAGAATAAACCTCCTCGGGATTACTGCCGAGGGCGTCAACAACCTCCGTGGGGTATTCTTGAAAAAGTATGTTAATCCACTCTCCACGGTCTATCCCGGGATTTTCATACAAAACATTCCATGCAGCCAGCTTAAGTTCTCCGCAAAAATCCGGAGTTTCGTCTTCCATATCTTCTTCAAGCGACTTAATCGCTTTGTCCAGCATGTGCATTTCCTCCATTTCAATATCTTTTTCAGTCATAGTTACTCACTTTTCTGCCCGGTAATAACACTAAAAGCTATAATTCCAACCCAATAACACACAGAAGATACAACATTCTCTGTGGTTGAAATGGATATAAGGCCAAAACCGATAATTGACGCTCCAAGCAATAATGTTCGTCGTTCATCCTGACACTCTCCGTATATTAGTCTGCCGGCAACGAGTATTGGGATGAACAATACAATGAGTGAACTATATACATCGACATAAGTTAGAACACGCCCAACACCATACACTGTTAACAATGACTGTTCTTCATGTTCCTCACCTTCTTTATCAACCCAAGTATATTCTTCTTGATAAGCTAATCCTGTTTGCTTTAGTTTATCACTGTTGGATTTGGGAATAAATAATGCGCCTAACATATACAGGGTTAAAGGAATTATTAATAACCATGACGTGCGCGTATTGATTCTCATTTTGCTTTTAGTTCTTCAATTGGCTCTTTAAGTAAGCCAATACGCGTTACCTTAGTCTTTAAATAATCTGACCATTTATTCCCATATTTAGGGCTTCTAAAATTCATTCGACACAAAGATGGCAAGGGGTTTTACCCCTTTCTTCTGCTTCTTCAATAGTAATTTCAACCACTTCACCTTTACACTTACTCAATCCCATGCAGTCTTCTACTGAATGGTAACGTTTAGCTTTGGGGCCTGTACATACAAAGACACCATCTTCAACTATCTCATGCTTTTCTTGATTCTTATAGCTTGCGTGGTTTGAGCATGAGGCGAGGGCCGAAAAGCTCAGCGCGACCAAAAATAAAAGTACTGTGCTTAGGTGTAGCTTTAATTTTTTCATAGTAGTGTTTACGGTTTTATAAGCCGATATTCGCCTGATTGGTTAACGATATATCCCAGAACACTAAAAATGCGTCGGATGTCCTCTATCTCAACCTCAAAAGGTTCGTGGATTAGACGACCATCAGCATAGGTCTCTTCATTAGAGGAATAGAGAGCAATCTTATTAGGAGATGAACTTCTTTGCACCCTTTTTGTGACGCGAAACTCATCTGTCTCAATTACGTAATTACGACCGGGGACAAGTAAACGCCGTTCGGTAACTTCTCTCACAGCGAGCACGCAACCATCGGGATACTCTACCATAGAGTCTCCCACGTGGCGTATGGCCGCCGTCATCTTTCCGTCAAACCATCCTCCGGGCTGAATATATCCTATAATCTTGCTATTTGTATCAGACGATGAAACTAACCCGGTAAATCCCCCGGTTGTCTCTGCATCATAAAACGGAATCAGATTAGGATTCTTTGCGTTAAAGTTTTCTGCATGCTCCTCATCCTTAAGCATATCTCCCTCACCGGTTAGCAGCCACTCTCTGTTTAGCTCAGGAAAAGTCGCGATTATACTATCATAAGTTCTCGGCTTGCTATTTTCATTAAATCGTTTGGCCGTCCCATTTCCAAAACCGCAAGCCTCCTCAAACGACTTGTATGTTAGGCCTTTATGCTTAATAAAGGATTTAAGTCTATCTTGAATTGTCATAGGACCTCTATTAAAGTTTGTTAAAAATTAGCATAATCTATTGCGTAAAATAGTATATGCTATTACATTTGCATGCGAGTAACATTTGTAACCGCAAATATACATGAAAAAAGAGAAACTTCCAACCGAGGCGCCACGCATAATGAACTCGCGCGCCGTTTTAGGCCGTGAACTCCGCGACCTCCCTCTACAGGCTACCCTGTTTGTACCTTTTAAATATTGCTCGGTGCAAAACATAAAGCGCACGGTAAGCTATCTACGCGGTGAAGGCATGGATTTCATATATGACAACACAGGAACTGAATATTCAATCATAACACGTACGGTTTAATCCTTCTTAACCCCACTAAAATACTATCAATCATGTACGAAGACGCTAAAGAATTAATGACCGAGTTTGACAAGGTGCTCCTTGACAAAGCCGAGCAAGTTAAGCCCTCGCATAGCTATGTACTGCCATATTGAGTCGAGCTGGCCGACACAAAAGAATGCCGGGAATGCATCATCAGCCACCTGCGCGCTTGTGAGGATTTTAGGAGAGAAACCTTATAAACAGCTGTAGTATGAATAACGCAAAATCTTTAACACGTATAACAGCCTTAGTGGCCCTGATGACCCTCGGCATCGTTTGCATGATGGCTGAGGACAACGGCAACGGCGGCGATGCCCTGATGCGCGAGGTCTTGAGCAAGGTGGTGGCAATAGCGGCACTGTGGGCCGGGTTCAGGCTTTACACGCGCTGGGCTGCAACGGATAAATGGCTAAAGGCTTACCAGCAGTGGTGCGACAAAGCCCTTGAGGAATAATCACCACCCACACCAATAAAGTAGACCTCCACCAAAGATTAACAGCAATGACAATGATAAACTCAACGACCACAGCAACCCCGGGAAGCAACCCGGTTATCGTCATGACTTTAGAACAACTGAAGCTTTTCGCCTCAGAGATAGCACGCGAGATGTTCGCCACCGGCCGGTTCTCACCCCTGAGCCAACAGCCACGGCAAGAGGAGGATGAGGAGGTCATCGTCAGGGACGCCGAGCGGTATGCCTATGGACTGCAAGGGATTATGCGACTGTTTGGCGTTTCGCACTCAACGGCTCAGGTCTACAAGAAGACTTTCCTGGCACCGGCCATAACACAACGTGGACGCAAGATAGTCATCGACAAGGTATTGGCTCGAGCACTATTCGCCGAGCACAAACAAGACGAGGGGTTAGACCCAAGAGAGGGCAATCCCGTGGCAAGAGAGCCCGAAAGGTCTGCCGGTTAAAGTGAGGTATCCCTCCCCGGCAGACCACCAAAGGGAAAGATGCTCAACGGTGAGCAGCACGTATCTGAAGATAGGAAAATGATATTTTTTGGTTTTAAGGTTTCAGAAGTAGGATATGTGCCCCAGCGAGTTCGACTCTCGCCTTTCCCACAGTGTAGCGTTTGCTGCATGATTGATAGACCCCGGGAGGCCGGGCAACCCCTTATGTCATTTGCTATTGCTTGGCCCGGCCTCCCTCCTATCAGTCAACACAACGAAACAACAACGAAACAACAACGAAACAACAGCACAATCAATAACCAAATACCAATAACCCATTAACATCTTTCAATCATGAGCAAACTACAATTGACGGTTGAGCAAATCAACCAACTCAAGCCGCTTGACATCGTTGAGCATCCCGTCGTGCGTGAGCGCTTCACCCAAATCTACGAGACCCTGTGGGGTAATGGTGAGGCTGCCTACCAACGCGAAAGCATCTACTTCAACAAGGCCCTCCGAGACAATGACAACGGCAAGCTGCAACACACCACGCCCTTCAGCATCTTCACGGCGTTCATTGACCTTGCCGTCTGTGGCCTGTCGCTTGAGCCGGGCACCCGCGCCCTGGCCTACCTCATGGGCCGCAACGTCAACACCGGCTCAAGAGAGCAACCCCGGTGGGAGGGCCGCTGCGTCCTGACAGTCTCGGCATACGGGGAGCTGGTGATGCGCACCCGCGCCGGCCAGATACGCCATGCCGACAACCCCGTCCTTGTCTATGACAATGATGAGTTCTCTTTCAGGGATGTTGACGGCCGCAAATCAGTCTGCTACACCTGCAACCTGCCACACACCGGCCACAACATTGTGGCTTGCTACCTGCCCATAACCCGTGCCGACGGCTCTATCGACTACTCGGTGATGTATCCCGAGGATTGGTGTCGCCTTGCCGGATACTCACAGAAACAGAACCGCGGCGTGGCAAACGCCCTCTACGGTTTGGACAAAAACGGCATCGTCCACATTGACCCCGGTTTCCTAATGGCCAAGTGCATCAAGCACGCATTCAAGTCTTACCCCAAGGTGCGTATCGGGCGCGGCACCGAGCTGCAATCGCAGCAGGTTAACGAGCCGGCCCGCATCTCTGATGAGGATATTTATGGTGTGGACACCGAGACCGGCGAAGTTTTGGGACAGTCCGGGGAGGCCCCCGAGCCCTTCGGCAACAACGAGGTGCCCCAGGGCGTAACAGTCGAGGCTGATGAAGAAGAAGGATTCTAACCCCAAGCCGTGCGGCGGGTGCCCGCTGATGCGCGTCACCGTCAACGGGCACTACTGCACGCGCCTCAAGATAATCACCGAGTATTACACAACAAGACCCTGCAACCCTTAACACTATCAATCATGGCAGACAACACAAACGCATTAACAGTATTTGAGCCACAGAACGTGCAAACGCTCGCCGAGCTTGGCCCGCAGTCCTACAAGGAAAACCAAATATCACACGTCCGTTGCCTGGAGGCAGGCCGGCAGCTCCTTGAAAGGGTTAATACCGAGGGGATGACCGATGCCCTCGATATGGACATCGCCAAATTCATAGAAAAGGCAAAGGCCACCCTCCGGAAGATGAACGGCAAACGCACCCCCGTCACCCAACTGTTTGACCGCATCCGAAAAGCCTACACCTCAATGGAAAGTGACGTGGACCCCGCCAAGGCCAACTCAATCCCTGCGCAATTGCAGGCGCATCGCAATGCCTTCGCCCGCAAGAAACATCAACAGGAGGAACTGCGCCGCCGCGCCGAGACCGCCCGGATGGCTAAGGAAAATGCCCGCAACACATACCGCGCCGCCGTTGAGGCGGATTACCGGCAACAATACAACACCCTTGTCACCAAAGCCCTCGACGAGCTTAACGACATGGATAAGCGGGTTGACCTCACCAACTACGACAGCATCTTTGCCTCCCTCAAAAACTATCAGTGTGAGCTGCCCGCCGACTGGTGCGCCTCTGTCGAAAGCGGCGCCGGCACTCCCGCCGAGCTCACAACCGATGAGTGCCGGGCCATTCAGGCAAGCGTAATGGCCGGCCTCGCGGGCTGTTTCGCCGAGCAATACCCTGTTGAGGTGCAAGGTACCCGTGATGATATTATTGACCGGCTGCCCTCAAAAAAGAAGGAGTTGGAGCGTATTGCCAAGGCCTCAGCCGCCGAGGCTGCACGTCTCAAGGCCGAGATGGAGGCCAAGGAGCAGGCCGAGGCCGCCCGCAAGGAGGCCGCCCGCGCCGAGCGTGAGAAACAGGAGGCCGCCGCCGCGCAACTCGCCACTCAGAAACAGGAGATGGACGGCCTCTTTGGTCTGCCCGTGGCCGCACCGGCTACCTATCAGCCCAAGACTCAGGTAAAGAAAAAGGTCGTTGTCGAGACCCCCGAGGATATTATGGCTGTTGTTGCCTTTTGGTGGTCGCAGGAGGGGTGCCACAAGTCGGTGGACGAACTCGCCAAGGAGTTCAAGAAGCAAATCAACTTTGCCAACGCCGCCGCCAATTCTAAAGATAACCCCGTATTCATCTCAAATGTCCGCTACCAGGACGAGGTTAAAGCAAAGTAAACATGAGCCGTAATCCTGACGCATATTACAGCCGTACCGAGGTCAGCAACTCTGACCTCACGGCCCTGAAAAACCTCCTGCACCCGGTGCCTATGCCGCCGGGTGCCAAGGAGCGGGCATTCCGTCTGGGCAATCTCGTGGATGCCGTCATTACCGAGCCGGACCGCGTAAACTACTACCGGCTGGCAGTTGACGATGAGCAATATACTGATGAGGAGTTCCAACAGGCCAAGGAGATGTATCGCTCCTTGCGCATGACGGCCCGCCGGGACCCGTTCCTCGCCAAAGTATTGGAGGAGGCTGAGACTCAACACTGCATGGTGAACAAAGCTCAGTTATTTGAGTACGGCTCATTCCCCTTTACCCTTGATACCCGCTGCAAGTGGGACTGGTGGCTGCCGCGCTACAACTTCGGCGGGGACCTCAAAACCTGCGCCGCCGCCACACAAAAGGAGTTTGAGGATGCTGTGGACTTCTTCGACTGGGACCGGTCCCGCGCATGGTACATGGATATCGCACAATCAGACTGCGACTTCATCTACGCTATCAGCAAGCGCAACTGCAACGTCTTTACCACCCGCATACGCCGTGATGACCCGGTGTACCTGCGTGGCCGTGATAAGTATCTCGAGTTAGCTTTTCAATATTGGTGCCTGGCCCTATGACAACCGACTTCAAGCATAACCTCCGCGTTGAGCCGTACGCCTACCAAAAAGAGGGCATACGCTTTGGCCTTGACCGTCGACGCCTCCTCATAGGCGACGAGCCGGGCTTGGGGAAGACCTTGCAGAGTATCGGCATCGTCAATATCGCCAACGCATATCCCTGCTTGGTCATCTGTCCCTCCTCACTCAAAATCAACTGGCAGCGTGAGTTCGAGAAGTTCACCGACAAGAAAGCTCTGGTCCTTGACAATGCCACACGCACTTCTTGGCCCTACCTCCTGGGCATGGGCATGTTCCATGTGGCAATCGTCAACTACGAAAGCCTGCGCAAATATTTCGTGTGGGATATAAAGGGTGGCAAGGACTTCCGCCTAAAAGATGTAGTCTTCAACCGCGACATCAACATCTTCCGCTCTGTCATCATGGACGAGTCTCACCGGCTCAAAGACCCCGCGGCACAACAGACAATCTTCACCCGCGGCATTGTCGAGGGCAAAGAGTGGCGCATCCTCCTATCCGGGACGCCCGTCGTCAATCATGCGCAGGACCTCGTGGCACAGCTCGCCATCATGGGCCGGTTAAAGAACGACTTCGGGGGCCGCGGCAAGTTCCTCGCCGACTATGGCGAAAATGAGAATCTCTCCCACCTCTCCGACCGGCTCTATTCTACCTGCATGATACGCCGTGAGAAGGCTAAGGTGCTGACACAGCTCCCCGACAAGACACGTACCGACCTGCACGTCGACATCTCAAACCGTGAGGAGTATGACCTCGCCGCCGCCGACCTCGCCACGTACCTGCGTGAATACACCCAGTGTACCGACCGCGAGATACGCCGCAAGATGCGCATGGAGGCTCTCGTCAAGTTCATGACCCTGCGCTCGCTCGCCGCTAAGGGGAAGGTCCGGCAGGCCGCCGACTTCATCCGCAACTTCCTCGCCAACGGCAAACCGCTGATTGTATTCTGCTCCCTCAAGGAGGTTGTTAAGGACCTGCAAAAGCAATTCCCCGAGGCCGTCAGGGTCACCGGCGATGACTCCCTCAACGAGAAACAGGCGGCTGTTGATGCTTTCCAGAAAGGGGACGCCAACCTGATTATCTGCTCTATCAAGGCGGCCGGTGTCGGCCTCACCCTTACCGCCTCCTCTAACGTGGCTTTCGTGGAGTTCCCCTGGACCTATGCAGACTGCTGCCAATGTGAGGACCGCGCACACCGCATCGGCCAAAAGAATAACGTTAACTGCTACTACCTTATCGGCAGTCGTACCATTGACCCGGTGCTCTATAACATCATCCACAAGAAGCGCTCAATCGCCAATCAGATTATGGCCTCAGAGGACGCTATCCCCACTGACGAGATGTACTTCGATGAACTTGTTAACTCTTACCTCAACGATGGTTTATGAAGTCAATCTCAAACTCAGATTTCTCACTGATAGTGGCCAAACTGCCTATCCTGCTGAGCTACGCCAAAGGGAATATACCCTCTGCCGACCTCAAGGGGGTCAACGCCCTGCGACTGCTTTCCCTTCTGCTGAAAAAATTCGAAAAACAAACCATAAAACATACAACAAAATAAAACAAAAGCATCATGACAAAAAATGACATCGCGGCGGAATTGTGCAACCGCTACCCCGCCCTCCTCAAGTCCTCGGCCCTAAACGTCGTGGAGGGTATAACCGGCATTCTCGCCGACGCTTTCACCCGGGGCGAGAGTGTCTTCCTGCGCGGCTTCGGCACTTTTGAGGTCAAGGCCACCAAAGAGAGGACCGCCCGCAACATCACCACCGGCACCTCGGTCTTAGTACCCGCCGGTCGCACTGTAAAATTACGCCTTTCCAAAGAACTCAAAAACCGCATGAACAATGGCACAGTGGATTGAAGTTAGAGCGCGCTATGACAAGATGATGGGAAACAGCGTGGTTAAGAAAATCGTAGAACCCTACCTCGTGGACGCGCTCTCTTGCACCGAAGCGGAAGCAAGAGTAACTACAAGGTCAAGGTTAATTTCATCACGCTCGATGAAAAGACCGCTACCGAGAAGCGAACAGCCTCTTACATTCTCGTGCAGGCGGCAAGTTTCAAGGAGGCTTACGACAACTTCGTTGAGGGCATGAGAGGCACAATGGCCGACTATGAGATTGAGGCTATCACCGAGACAAAGATTGTTGAGGTTTACCAAGCTAACGAAAATGGCTAAACGCACCTTCCTCTCGTCAAATATGTTGCTAAATCCTGTGTTTGGGGCAAAGAGTGCCGGCGCGCCGCGCAAGGCTAACAAGTACCACGCAAAGCGTGTGGGCACTCACGCCTCAAAAAAGGAGCATCAGCGTGCCGCTACACTCCGTCTGTGGCAGCGCGCCGGGGTTATCTCCAACCTCCGTGAGCAAGTGCCCTTTGTGCTTATACCGGCCCAGCAGGGGGAACGTCCCTGCAAATATATCGCCGACTTTGTCTATACCGACAACGAAACCGGGCAGACGGTCGTCGAGGACACAAAGGGCGTGCTCACTGATGTATACCGCATCAAACGCAAGCTCATGCTCTATGTGCATGGAATCCGCATTAAGGAGGTCTGAAACGCTATCAATGTATTAACTCTCTGAAATATTAACTCTCTGAAATATTAACTCTCTAAAAATCGCTTAACACCAACAATGGCAAGACCCAGAAAAACCGCCCTTGACTATTTCCCTTTGGATGTCGACTTTTTCTCTGACGAGAAGATGGTTTGCATACACGGGGAGTTTGGCATCAAGGGACAGGTCGTGGCCCTGCATCTGCTTTGCGCGATATACCGACAGGGTTATTTCGCACGGTGGGACGAAAGGTTACGTCTGAAAATCGCCTCGGCGACAGGTCTGAGTGCTGACCTTGTGCAGATGGTGGTGCAACGCTTGGTCAAATGGTCTTTCTTTGATGAAGGGGTGTTTGACTCGGATGGGGTACTTACATCTCCGGGCATTCAACGCCGGTACTTTGAAGCGACACGTCGCAGAGGGTTTAACCCCGATTGCAAATACCTCCTGATTAATGCTGCAAAAACCCCGCCCGAGCGTGATGTCGGAGTTTCTGCTGCAAAAACCCCCGTTTCTGCTGCAAAAACCCCCGTTTCTGCTGCAAAAACCCCTATAAAGAAAAGTAAATATAAAAGGATTCCTTCTAACGAAGAAATCCCAAAAGCATCGCCGCCGCCATTATCCTTTGACGATGAGTTCAGTGCTTTCATATCTGACAGCCAATGGTGCGAGAGTCTGTGCATGCACTTCCGGCTCTCCCGTGAGGACCTCACACTCAAGTTCCGGCAGTTCGCAACGCACTGCACCCTCGAGGCCAAGTCTCACTCCTCCCTCCGGGATGCCAAGGCGCACTTCAGCCGATGGCTCAATCGCAATCTCTATTCATCAAAACCCACTGAAAATGCAACCAATAGGCAACCTCCTGTCCCCGATGATGCAAAACGGGACTTTGACATCGCCGACTTTGTCGCACGCAACCTCGGCCGGTGAAAAAGGCGGCAACCAAGGGCCCGCCCGCGCGCTGGCCCTCAGATACGGCAACCCCACAGCTCTGCTCGCGGCGTTCAACCCCGACCGCCAACAACAAGTTGCGCCCTCACTGCGCTGCGCCTGCTCCGCTGACACCCCGGCCCTCGGCACCGTCGCTAAGGCGTTCGGCTCAGGCACCGCCGTGGCGTGGCTCGCCGTGCAGCTGTGGAACCTCGCCGAGTTCAGCGGGTGCAAGGCCAAACTCAGCGAGGCTCAGGTTACCGACCTCGCTAACATCATCCGCGCCGAATACGGGTACATGCAGCTCGCTCAGCTCATGCACTTCTTCTACCGCTTCAAGGTCGGCGACTATGGAAAGTTCTACGGGGCCGTGGACCCTCAGGTCATAACAGTCGCCCTAAAATCCTTCGCCGCCGACCGGGCAGCCATGCTCGACAAGCTGCGCAAGGAAAGGGAGGAGGAGGCCCGCCGACACGACCCCGAGCATCACCGTTTCCTCCGTGCCTATGAGCGCGACCGCCGCAGCCGCAAGTTCTACAGCCTCAACTTCCGCTCCCCCGACTTCTCATATAACGAGTTCAAGGAAATTGAGTGGCTCTTCAACCTCGGCTATGAACGCCCTGACAGTCCATACCTCGAACCCTAACCCACCATCTTCCCCCAATGATAACAACATCCCCCGCAATCCCCTACCCGGGCCCAACAATCTCCCTGAGGACCCCGGCCCCACGCCGGCCCGTCACAGCCGCCACCTCACGCGACAACCTGCGCAACGTCCCCAATGACCGCCTCTGCCTCTGGGCAATGCGTCTGTTCGTCATCTGCAACCTCGCCTGGGAATACATGGACACCGTCTGCGACATCTGCATCGCACACCGGTTAGACAACAAGTCCCTCGTCCGCCAATTGCGCGCCCTCAAACGTGAGTATGACATCTTCCGTCAGGATTCAATCAACGACCAACAGTACAGCCTTGAGACCGAGCGCGCCGAGTACTTCAGCGAGATGTTCGCCAAGGACTTCAACCGCCTGTTCAACGACATTGTAGCCTGTGCCGACCGTGCCGGGCTCCACGGCCCGCAGCGCGACCTGTTCATCGCCACACAGCAGGCCCTAACCCTCAACGCCGTTGTACGCACCTATGGCCGGTGGTGCGACAAACAGCTCCAACGATACGGCGTGTGGGCCAACGAATGCGTAATGGTGCAGAACGAGTTCCTCGCCGCCATGCGCCTGTTCCCGCGGTTTGCCGACCCCCACTGGCCACGTTTCAACAACCGGCGCCACGTCTCGGGCATCGCCAACCGCCTCCACATCTTCGGACGCATAGCCCACTAAATTCCCTCACAACCCATGACAAAGACACATAAACCCAAATACAAACGCGGCGAACCCGTCTGGATAAAGGCCGGCGTCCTTGCCCCGGGGAGACTCCCCGCTACAATCTTCGGCACGCACTATGAGTTTGACCCCGACCTCTACGAGGTACGCCAAGACGACACGCCCCACATCCTGCACGCCTCAGACCTTGAACCCCTCAACACCGATTGCCCCGCCGACCCCAGCCCAAAGATATACATCTCCCTGCCAATCACGGGCGATGAGGAGCAGGCACGCCGCAAAGCCGACCTCCTGAAGCACACCCTCTCGCGCAAAGGGTATCAGGTCATCACCCCCTTTGAAGTCTACGCCGGCGACAACCCCGCCTATGACGACTACATCTGTGCCGACCTCCGGCAGATGCTCACCTGCGATGCCATACTCTTTTGCCGCGGATGGCAACAATCATGCGGATGCCGTGTTGAGCACGCCGTCGCCACCCAATACATTTATTTCGGCAAAAAACAATTCAAACTCCTTTATGAGGACAACTCCACAACCCCAAAATACATTTAACGCAAAAACATAATAAATCAATGGAAAAGAAATATAAACTCACAGAAGAAAAGATACAAATTGGTAGCACACCGATCTACCGAATAGAAGCATTAAAAGACTTTGGCTGCGTGAAAAAAGGAGACAAAGGAGGCTGGATTCAATCAGAGGCAAATCTTAGCCAAGATGGCGATTGTTGGGTCTTCGGCGAGGCCCGGGTCTACGGCAATGCTGAGGTCTGCGGCGAGGCTGAGGTCTTCGGCGAGGCCCGGGTC
>CAYMNF010000049.1:13379-14908 GCA_964391735.1 uncultured Bacteroides sp.
GCTGAGGTCAAAAGCATGAAGGATTACATAGTGTTCAAAAATTTTTGGAGCAGCGGCCGACACTTTACTTGGACGCGAAGCAACAACAAATGGCGCGTGGGCTGCTTTTACGGAACAGGACAAGAACTCATTGAAAAAGCCTATAAAGATTCCCCTCTATCAGGTCGCGAATACGAGCGTGTGGTGCGCTACGTTGAAAGCATACTCGCCGATGAAGCAGAATCCAAAACCACCCCAAATGCCAATAACCCCAAAAACAAATAATAAATGGAAACACGCGAAATCATGCTCACTCTTGAGCAGGCAAAAGAGATGTACAACAGCGGCAATGATGCCCTCAAAGCGGTAGCCCTACAAGCCTTTACCGAGGAGGAACTCACACTCCCTGCATGGCAGAATATCAAGACATTTGCAGATGCCCGTAAAGCCCTTGGTGTGGAGAGAACTTTTCTTAATCTTGTAATTGAGGGTTTAAATGGTATATCATATTTTAATCATCTTAAAGCCGTCCTCAAACTTGACATCATCCACAAAGCCCTCAACGGCGATTGGCAACCAAAGATGAATGAAGGCGACATCCACTTTCCCTGTGTAAGTTATTACCCTGCTGGTGATAAAGCCAAGGAAGCAGCCCGCTGCAACGGCTTGACTGTTAGAGAAACCTTCAAAACTGATGGCAAGAAATATCAGCTGGTTGGTGGTCACAGCCTTACCTTTTGCAGAGGTCTGGGTGATTTCATCTGTGGCAGCGGTAGTGCGAATCCGGTTCCGGGGTTGCTTGCTTGCAAGAGCGAGGAGATTGCACAGCACATGAGCCGATACTTTGCCAAAGAGATATTTGAGGCATGCTATGCCCAGTATGTAGGGACTTATACCTGGGTGGAGGATGAGTAACGCCCACAAAGAAAAGTGCTGCGTATGCGGGGCCAAGGCTGTCGTCTTTTGGCCGGTCATTGACCCCGACATACCCGCACACCCCTACTGCCGGCGGTGTGTAGAACAACAAAAGATAGCCACCCTGAGGGCTATTACCGGCCACTCCGAAAAGGAGATTGCCCGCGTGACGAAACGTTTGCGCAAAAAACCACCCCGCCAATCATAACCCAAACCGAATAACCGGATAAAACTCTCAACAATGACAACAATAACTATCATTTCCATCTTCCTTGCCGTGGTACTCGCTTTCTCCCTCGGACGCTGTATGTATATCAGCAACCGCAGGGCCAATCGTGTGGCAAAACAAAAAGATGTAATCAAGAAACTAATCCATCGCTTGGACAAAATCGCCGACTCCTCAAAGTATGACCGATACTATGAAATTGAAGAGGACGAACTCGGCAACACCTATAACGTCAATCTGAAAGTTTATATCCACGTATCAACCTACGCCGGGGAGGATATTGACACCGTGTGCTACTGCCTCATTAAATCATTCCCCTTTGAGGACGACAAAGAATTTGCACTCAACGAAGCAACTGAATTACTTGATAAACTCAACGAAAAATGACGCAAGAAGATGAAATTAGGTT
>CAYMNF010000050.1:0-13212 GCA_964391735.1 uncultured Bacteroides sp.
ACAAAAGAGGGTATAGACGCGCTGCGCGGTTGCGTCGAGAATTATCTTGACCGGCGGATGGTTACGCCCACCGACTATGATTATCTTTCGCTGCAAATAAGTGAGCGCGTAAACAGGCAGGTGAGTCCCACAACCCTGAAACGCGTCTGGGGGTATGTGCGCGATAGTGGCGAGGACTATAAACCCGGCAGATACACAGCCACAGCATTAGCGGCCTTGGTCGGATACCGAGACTATGAGGATTTTGTCACTGCTTACAACAAGGGCGAAATACAGTCGGCCGAATATTCAGGCGAGAGTCTGCCCGTTGCAACCCTGTCAGCCGGTGAGCGTGTGGTGCTACAATGGAGTCCCGAAAGGCGCTGCCTGCTTGAGTATTTAGGGGGCAACCTCTTCAAGGTGCTTGAGGCAAGAAATGCCAAGTTGAAAGTGGCAGACTTGGTGGAATGTGCCATTTTCATACAGAGTGCGCCCGCATATTTCAGTCGCGTAATCCGCGACGGGCACCCCCAGGCATGCTATATTGCCGGCTCCCGCACCGGCATACGTTGGCAACTGTGTGCTGAGGAACCCTCAGAATAGAAACTAAAACTTTAAATATAAACCTATTACAATAAAAGCTAATGAAATCACTTCGTCTTCTATTCATTTCACTATCCTTGCTGACGGCCTTAGCCTCATTTTCTGAAGATAAGGTTCTCTTTCTGCTCAATCCGGAAGTAGAATCCCCCAAGATCCGTATTCCCGGTAGTGATCTGAGATACTATGTACTTGAGTACCCCGGGTTGACCAAGCATGAGCTATTTAATCGTGTAAAGATTGCTTGTAATGATATATTGGATAAAAATTTTAATATATGGTTTCCTGATTGGTGCGGAGAAGTCAATGACGAGTTTATGAATACCAGTATAAATGTTACGGATGGGGACATTCAGTTTATAGCAACATTTAAATTCAAGGATGGAAAGATACGTGTAGATTGCCCGGTGGGGCGGGTGAAAAATGGAACCTTAACGAGAGCACATGTTCGAGAATTCAATAGGGCAATCAACAAGATTCTGGAACATGTTGAGACCCAGCATGATTGGTAAAGTGCCTGTTACGAAGCCTTTTGACGGCTGGTTTTGCAGATAAAGAATACCATAGTGAGGATGGAGATAGCTGCCAGGACAGCCCCGTAGAATGAGGCCGTGGCTGCGAAGTCAGTCTTTGCAAGGGCCACACCCCCGACCGTAGCACCGATGGCATTACCCAAATTAAAGGCTATCTGCACGGCTGCTCCACCCATTAGCTCACCACCGGGAGAATACTTCAGCAACAACAGCTGCATGGGTGAGGACATTGCAAACAGACACCCCGTGGCAATCAATACCGAGGTGGCGGTGAGCAACATACTTCCTGACTCAAAGTATATTGAGATTAGTGTGACGGTCATGATCACCGACACGCACAGGGCAATGCGTTGTGGCGAAAACTTGTCAGAAAGAACCCCTGCCACATAGTTGCCTATGCACATTGACGCCCCGACGAATATCATCAGCAAGGGGATATATTTTTGCGAGAGACCTGCCTCACCCATAATGGGGGTGACATAAGAGTACATGGCAAAACAGCCGCCCTGACACAGCACGGTGAAAAGCATAAGAATCCAGGGCGCGGGGCTTTTGAGAAAGTGAAACTCGCCTGCAATGTTGGTGCGCGGCAGGCCGCCCACACCTTTTACCATGAAAAGGAACATCAGCATGGTGATGAAAGCCCACCCGGCGTTGAAGAAGAATATCCACCGCCAGTTTAGGGTGTTCGCAATGAAACTACCCAGGGGGATGCCCAGCAGGTTTGCGGTGGTCATTCCCAACGTCATCAGTGAGACGGCCGTTGTCTTTTTGTCAGGCATAAGCCGGCTGGCCACAATGGAGCCGGTGCCAAAAAAGGAGCCGTGAGAGAGGCCTGAAACAAATCGGCTTACCAGTCCCACCTCAAAAGTCGGGCTCAGGGCGAACATTACATTGCCGACGGCGAGCACGCCCATCAGCAGTACAAGTATTCTCCTGAGGTCCCAGTTGCGAAGAAAGATGGCACAGAGCGGGGCGCCGACGCACACACCAATGGCGTAGATTGAGATCAGCCTTCCCGCCGTAGAAACTGAGGTATGAAACGATGAGGCCAAATCAGGCAGAATACTCATCATCACGTATTCCGTCATGCCCAGGGCAAAGGTGCCGAAAGCCAGGGTAAGGATACCTTTCTTCATAGAATCAAATAATTAGGGGAAGAATCATGCCGGCGAATATTAGGAAAATGCTTCCGGCGGCGTATGTCACTGTGTAGCTCATGGCGGGGAGAGTGCTGTCAAGCGAGTCCTGAATGGCGCCCAGGGCTGCCACGGCGTTACGGCTACCGGCCACACAACCCAAAGTAGTCGGCGGATTAAACTTAAACAGCTTTGAGGCAATGAGAATAGCAAGGATAAGCGGCACCGAGGTGCACAGGATTCCCACCAAAAAGAATTCAAGGCCCACAGCCTTTAAACCCGATATAAATGTAGGGCCGGCACCGAGGCCAACTACCGCGATAAAGAGATTAAGGCCCACATTGTTCATAAACCAGAGAACTGACCGTGGTATCTGCCCGAATGTCGGGCGTTTGTTGCGAAGCCAACCAAGCACGAGCCCTGACAATATAGCCCCGCCACTGGTGCTCAGTGAGATAGGTATTCCGTCAAAATAAATTGTCAGTGCCCCTATCAGGCAACCTATGGCAATACCGAGGCCAATGAAGGCAACGTCAGACTCCTCAGTGGGTCGGTCTGAGAACCCTATCTCGGCTACTGCCCCGGCAACATCCTGAGGCAGTCCCACCAGAGTAATCACATCCCCTTTCTCAAGCCTTGTGCGTGCCTTGACGGGGATGGGAATGTCATGGCGCATGATCTTACGCACCATTACACCGCGCATGTAATCGCGATTACGCAACTCCGCCAGAGTTATCCCGGTAGCTCCGGGTCGCGCAACAGTGACGGGGAGATTCTCAGCCGTAAAGTTTAGCAACTCATGGTCGGTAACCTCAGTGCCAATCCAGCCGGCATCGTCAATAATGGTTTCACGTCGGCCGCTAAGCACAATCGTGTCCCCCCGGCGCACCTTCAACTCAGGCTGCGGGTCGATGACTTCACCACGCAGGCGCAGGCGCTCAATGAAATGTCGCAGGCCCATTTCACTTATGTGCCGGTCAATCTCCTCAACGGTGCGGGGAGTTGAAAAATAGTCTGATTCAGCGCGATATGCACGAAAGGATATCGAACGGTTTGCAATGAAAGTGCCCGGGTCTGCCACAACGTCGCCGGTGTCCATCTCTGCCTCGATCTGTGCAGTCTGCTCTTTAGCCTTGGCCAACCCACCCATCAAGCGCGGACCGAGGTTGGCAATGATCCATGCCGTCCCTATTGTGCCGAACACATAGCACACCGCGTAGCAGGCGGGAATTATGCTGAGATACTGTTGAGTCAGCTCGCTTGGTAAACCGAGCGACATGATGGTGCTTGAACCGACACCTATCACCGCTGACGAGGCTTGGGAGCCTGAAAATAGTCCGATGGCCTGCCCCTTGTTGTAACCCATTAAGGCGCTAACAACCGCGACGGTGGCAATACACAGCATCACTTCAATGAACGCAAAGCCTATTTGCTTGAGGCCGTCTCCCTTCAGGGACCGGAAAAACTGTGGTCCCACCGAGTAGCCGATAGCGAACAGGAACATCATGAATGCAACCGACTTCAGCGTGTCCGATACCGGAATATCCATCTGCCCGATGATAACGCCAACAATCAGGGTGGCTGTAACCGGGCCGAGCGTGAATCCCTTTATTTTCAGTCCGCCAATCCAAAATCCCAACCCTATGGTAAGGAATATCGGAATCACGGGATTATCGCGAAATATGCTTTCAATTATATCTTGTAGCATAAAATCATTGCCAAAATAAATTACCTTAGAAACATCGCCTGCAAAGGTACTAATTAATTTTGTTTGCGGCCCTAACACATCTTGCCTATGAAATTTTCCTGTGGCTCGGTAATTTATTTTTGGTTGTGGGATTTTAAAATAAGTGCTATTTTTGCAGAGCGGGTGCAGTTTTTAGCTACACCGGCAAACCAGTGAAAATTAATAAAATAACAAATATAAGACTAAGACAATGACCAAGAGACTACCGCGGTATGCCACGCTGATTTTTGCCGGCGCCCTCTTGCTGAGCGGATGCAAGAGCAAGATGAAGGACTTCAGGGCTGATTACTTTAACACCAACCCTAATCCCCTTGAGGTTATTCGCCAGGAGGTCCCGGCCACCGTTACCGGCAATATCCCGTCAAAGTTCTTTGCCAAGAATGCCACGGTAACCGTTACCCCGGTATTGACCTATGGGGCCATGAGCATCCCCGGGACACCATTGGTATTCCAGGGCCAGGATGTGCGCGGCAACAACCAGGTAGTTAGCTATGACCGCGGCGGCCTGATGACCATCCCGGTAAATTACCGCTATCAGCCGGCTATGCGCAACTGCGAGCTGTGGCTTGACTTCCAGGTTAACCAGAATGGCAAACAATATGCCCTGCCGCGCGTGCAGGTTGGCAAGGGCGTTATCGCCACCTCAACCATGGTTGACGCTACCCAACTTGACCCGGCTATTACCCCGGATGCATTCCAGCGTATTATTAATGAGAAATATTCAGCTGACATACATTTCCTTATCAACCAGGCAAATTTGCGCCAGACCGAGCTTGGCAAGCAGAGTGTCGTTGACCTGCAGAAGGTGTTGCGCGAAGCCAACAAGGATGCTTTCCAGGAGATTCGAGAGATCAACGTGCAGAGTTATGCCTCGCCTGAGGGTTCTTTAGACTTCAACACACGCCTTGCCGAGAATCGCGAAAAGAACACCCAGAGCTATATGCAGGACCAACTGAAGAAGGACAAAATCACCGAGTTTGGCGAGCTGACTTCACAGTTCACGGCTGAGGACTGGGAGGGTTTCCAGAACCTTGTTGCCAAGAGCGACATCCAGGATAAGGAGCTGATCCTTTCAGTACTGTCCATGTACAAGGACCCCGAGGAACGCGAAAAAGAAATACGCAACCTGAGCCACGTCTTCGAGCAACTTGCCGACCAGATTCTGCCCCAGTTGCGTTACAGCCGCATCACGGCCTCAATCGATGTAGTGGGTAAGAGTGACAATGAGATTAACCGCGCCTTTGATAACAACCCCACGGAGCTCAACGTTGAGGAAATGCTGTATGCCGCCACCCTCACCGATGACCCGGTACGCCAGAAGGCCATCTATAAAAAGGCCACCGAGCAGTTTGCCAATGACTACCGTGGTTGGAATAACCTTGGCCGCATGTATTGGCAGGAGGGCCTCTATGGTGACGCCCAGAACATGTTCCGCAAAGCCGGCGAGCTGGCTCCATCGTCACCCGAGGTTGCCATGAACAATGGCCTTATCGCCCTTGTGGATGAGGACTTTGAGGCTGCCAATGCCGATTTTGGTCGTGCTGCCGGGCTCAAGCAGTTAGGCGCTCCCTTAGGCGTTTACTACCTCGGACAAGGTGACTATGCTGCCGCAGCCCGCGCTTTTGCCGATGAAAAAAGCAACAATGCCGCTCTGGCTCAGATTCTGAACAAGGATTACACCAAGGCCCGTTACACGCTTGATGCCATTCGCACCCCCGATGCTGAGACATACTATCTGCGCGCCCTGCTTGGTGCCCGCACCGGTGACCAGAGCAACGTGCTGTCAAACCTCGTCAAGCTGAGCGAGACCGACCCGGCTCTGTACAGGACAGCCCTTACTGACCTGGAGTTCAGTAACTACCGTCATTTGATTCGCTAATCACCAAACCTTACATAAGCATCGTTCCTTTAATCTTTCAACGGAGGATTGAGGAGCGATGCTTTCTTATTTAACATGAGTTATGGATCAGAGGTTTAACCGATTTGCACGATTGGTTGGGGGGGATGCAGTCAACGCTTTGCAAAGAGCGCATGTGGCGGTGTTCGGCCTCGGCGGGGTTGGCTCATGGGCCGTGGAGGCATTGGCCCGAAGCGGTGTAGGGCACCTGACACTCGTTGATGCCGACACTGTTGCTATCAGCAATATCAATCGCCAGTTACCGGCACTGCAGAGTACAGTGGGAAAGCCCAAAACAGAAATCATGCGTGCGAGGGTTGTAGACATAAATCCCGAATGTCAGGTGGATATCTTTTCGCAGCGATTTGAGAGCGCAAAGGCCGCAGATTGGGATATGCAAAAGTATGATTTTGTAATTGATGCCATAGACTCATTGGCCGACAAAGCCGCGCTTATATTGCGATGTACTGCTAAGGTTGAAACCTGCGGCTTTGTGTCATCAATGGGAGCGGCCCGGCGAATAAATCCGCTGAAGGTGACCTCGGGAAGATTTGACAAAGTACAGGGAGATGCCCTCGCTGCAGCCCTGAGACGCTATTTCAGGCGTCATCAGCTTTTCCCCCAACGAAAATTTACATGTATATACTCTACCGAACAACCTTTGCCAAACAGAATGCCGGACGAGGAGTTTGCGGGGGCCGAGGTTGACGGGATGACATACGGCAAGGTAAGTGTCAATGGGGCCGCCTGTACGGTTACCGGCGCATTCGGCCTGGCACTTGCGGCTACGGCCATAAACGGCATCCTGGGATTGCGTGAGCACTGACAACGGGTGTTGTCACGTCATTTTTTTGTTGTACCTTTGTGCCGCTATGCAAAAAGATATCAGGTTATCAATCCCCAAAGAGGCGGTAGCGGAGTTGCCGGTTGTCGAGTTTAAGGGGGAAATATGCGTCATTGACCGCGCGGAGGCGGTTGATGAGGCAGTGAACCACCTGATGCAGGAAAAGATATTGGGGTTTGACACCGAGACGCGACCATCGTTCACCAAGGGACGTACACACAAGGTTGCCCTGATGCAGGTGTCGACCGACAAAAGGGCATACCTATTTCGCCTGAATAAAATTGGTATGCCTGACAGCTTGATTTCGCTTATTGAGAGGCCGGACATCCTTAAGGTTGGGCTCTCAATCAAGGACGACTTCATGGTGATGCACCGCAGTAATGAGTTTGAGCCGCAAGGGTTCCTTGACCTGCAAGACTATGTCAAGGGGTTCGGCATTGATGATTTGAGCCTGCAAAAGGTCTATGCCATAGTCTTTAATCAGCGCATAAGCAAGTCTCAGCGCTTGTCAAACTGGGAGGCAGCCACCCTCACCGCCGGGCAACAGGCCTACGCCGCCATTGATGCTTGGGCCTGCCAGAGGCTTTATCGGCACCTCGAGGCCGGGCTTTTTATACCCGAAAAATGCCCGTGGCACAAGAAAGAGCCGGCCGCGGATGAAACAAAATAAAATACTCCTATAAAATTGGTTTTTTCGGAAAATAGACCTTACCTTTGTCGGTGTTAAAAGCCATACATGGAACCTGTGTCAACCAATGCCCTGGTGGTTATTCCGACCTATAACGAGGCCGAGAACATTGAGCGCATCATTGAGGCTGTCCTTTCCCAACCGGGAGGGCTCAATGTGCTTGTGGTTGACGATAACTCACCTGACGGCACTGCCGACCTTGTTAAAAGGATGATGGCGGCCAACCCCGGGCGAATTGAGCTGATGCAGCGCAAGGGCAAAGAGGGGTTGGGAACAGCTTATATCGCTGCATTCAGCCATGCTTTGCAAAATCCGCGTTATACCCATATCATCGAGATGGATGCTGATTTCTCGCACAATCCCGATGACCTGCCGCGTCTGATTAAAGCTTGCGAAGAGGGCGCAGATGTGGCAGTAGGCTCGCGATACGTCTCGGGGGTCAATGTCGTTAATTGGCCTATGGGACGCGTGCTGATGTCATATTACGCATCGGTTTATGTTCGTGCCGTGACAGGGATGAAGGTGCATGACGCCACCGCCGGGTTCGTTTGCTGGAAACGTGAGGTTCTCCAGGCCATGGACCTGGACAAGATACGCTTCAAGGGGTATGCTTTCCAGATTGAGATGAAGTTTACCGCCTCAAAGTTGGGCTTCAAGATTGCCGAGGTGCCGATTGTCTTTGTCAACAGGGTGCTGGGGCAGAGCAAAATGAGCTCAGGAATCTTTAAGGAGGGCCTTTTCGGGGTGTTGAACCTTAAATTGTCATCTTTCTTCAAAAAGTATGAACGCCGGCCTGCTGATTGACAATGTGCAACTGCTCACCCCTGAGGGGAAATGTTGGGGACATATTGTCGTCGATGACCGACATATAGTTGCCGTTGGCCCCGGCCCCGTACCTGAGGGTATTGAGGCCGTTGAGCATGTCGACGGAGAGGGTGGTTTACTCATGGCCGGCTGCATAGATGAGCATGTGCACTTCCGTGAACCCGGTTTAACCCGGAAGGGTGATATCGAAAGTGAGAGCCGCGCAGCGGTTGCCGGCGGTGTGACATCCTTTATTGATATGCCCAACACTGTTCCTCCCACAGTGTCAGTTGATGCCCTTGAGCAGAAACTCAGCATTGCCGGGGAGGTGTCTGCAGCAAATTACGGATTCTATCTGGGTGCAACTGCCCATAACCTCGAAGAGATAAAGAGGGTAGATCCCACACGATATGCCGGTGTAAAGATTTTTGCCGGCTCAACAACGGGCAATATGTTGCTTGATGACGCCGGTACCGTTCGGAGGTTCTTCAAGGAGGTTGACAAACTATTTGCAGTGCACGCCGAGAGCAACAAGGTGATAGCTGAAAACGTCGCGCGGTATAAGGCTCTTTACGGTGAAGAACTGCCCGTTACCTTACATCCCGATATCCGTAGCCGGCAGGCGTGTTATCAATGCGCCTCACAGTTGGTTGAGATGGCCCGCGAAACCGGAGCACGCATGCACCTGCTGCACGTCTCAACCGTTGATGAATTGTCGCTCTACAGCCCTGACTTCCCGAATGTAACATTTGAGACCTGTCCGCAGTATTTGACATTTGAACGCGCTGACTATGAGCGGCTCGGCGCACGAATCAAGTGCAATCCGGCAATCAAGGATGATACTGACAGACAGGGTTTATTGCAGGCCGTCGCCGACGGACGCATTGCAACCGTGGGAACCGACCATGCTCCGCACCTTCTTGAAGAAAAACAGGGCGGTGCTTTGACGGCTGTAAGCGGGCTACCCTCAATACAGTACTCGTTGCCCCTGATGCTGACGTTGGCTGATGACGGCGCCTTTACCCACGCAAGGGTTGCAGATGTTATGTGTGCAGCACCCGCGCGCCTGTTCGGCATCAAGGACAGGGGAGTGCTGGCTGAAGGTTCCTACGCTGATCTTGTCCTGCTCAGGCGGGGCGATTACATCACCAGCGATGATGACGTTGTATCACGCTGCGGTTGGACCCCCTACGATTCCATGCACCTTAACTGGCAGGTTGCTGCCACATGGGTTAACGGCCACCAAGTTTATCAGCACGGTAGCCCGATGCCTAAAGGTGTGTATGGCGAAGCATTGAAATTTTCATAATATTAAAGAATACAGACAAAACCTTAACTTTTACCAATTGAAGAAAATGGAACAGACACGTCTGAAACCTATCCGGAAAGTTGTGGTAAGATTTTGCGGCGATAGCGGCGATGGAATGCAGCTTGCCGGCAACATCTTCACCAATGTATCTGCCGGTCTCGGAAACCAGGTTTCAACCTTCCCGGACTATCCGGCTGAGATTCGCGCCCCACAAGGCTCGCTCAGCGGTGTATCAGGCTTTCAGGTAAGCGTGGGCACCGATGTGCACACCCCCGGTGAAGAATGCGATGTATTGGTTGCTATGAACCCCGCAGCGCTGAAACAGAACTTTAAGTTTCTGCGCGACAAAACCGGTATTGTCATTGTAGACAGTGACCTGTTGTACAAGCAAGCCGACCTCAAGAAGGCCCTCTTTGACACCGAGGAGCCTATCGCCGAGCTCGGCCTTGACCCCAAGAGGGTTGTAGAGGTGCCTATCACGGCAATGACCAAGGCTGCCCTTGAGGGTTCAGGCCTGGACCTCAAGGGCGTATTGAAGTGCCGCAACATATTTGCCCTTGGCCTTGTGTGCTGGCTCTTTGACCGTCCCCTGGAGCGTGCATTGGCTCATCTCCGCTCAAAATTTGCCAAGAAACCGGCTGTATATGAGGCTAATGCCAAGGTTCTGCAGGCCGGATACGACTATGGACACAATATACATGCATCTGTCCCCACATACCGTATTGAAAGTCCGGTAGCCAAACCCGGTGTATACACCGATATCAATGGTAATACTGCAACGGCATGGGGTCTGATTGCTGCATCAGAACGCAGTGGACGCCCGCTGTTTTTGGGTAGCTACCCCATCACCCCGGCAACTGACATCTTGCATGAGCTGGCCAAGCGCAAGGATTTGGGCGTTGTTGCCGTGCAGATGGAGGATGAGATTGCCGGCGTATGCTCGGCCATCGGTGCATCATTTGCCGGTGACCTTGCCGTTACCTCAACCTCAGGCCCCGGTCTTGCACTCAAGAGTGAGGGTATAGGATTGGCCGTGATGGCTGAGCTGCCCTTGGTGGTTATCGATGTTCAGCGTGGCGGCCCGTCAACGGGTCTTCCCACAAAGACTGAGCAGACCGACCTTATGCAGGCACTGTATGGCCGCAACGGTGAAAGCCCTGTTGCCGTTGTTGCCCCGCTGACTCCTACCGATTGCTTTGACATGGCATTTGAGGCATCACGCCTCGCCCTCGAGCACATGACGCCAGTGATTCTGCTGACAGATGCCTTTATCGGTAACGGCTCATCAGCATGGCGCATCCCTGAGGCAAAAGATTTGCCCGAGATACACCCGCCGTTGCTCCCCGCCGAGCGTGAGGGTGATGACAACTGGCAACCCTATGAGCGCGATGCCGAGACATTTGTACGCTACTGGGCTGTCCCTGAGGAGGGCCACAATCGCCCGCATCGCCTTGGCGGCTTGGAGAAAGATGCCAATACCGGAGCCATCTCAATCAACCCCGAGAACCATGAGCGCATGGTGAAAATACGCCAGGAGAAGGTTGAACGCATTGCCAAGGATATCCCTGCCCAGCAGGTTATCGGCAATGTTGACGCCGACACCTTGCTGATAGGTTGGGGCGGTACATACGGCCACCTGCGCACCGCCGTTGAGGAGCTCAACGCCGAGGGTACCCCCGTGGCATTGGCCCAGTTCCGTTACATACGTCCTTTGCCTGCGAACACCGGCGAGATTCTTGGCCGTTACAAACGCATTATTGTTGCCGAGCTGAATATGGGACAATTCGCTGACTATCTGCAAGCCAAGTTCCCCGAGAAGTTTATTCACCGCATCAATAAGGTTCAAGGCCAGCCCTTCAATGTTTCAGAGCTGAAGGAGGAAGTAAAGAAATTAATGTAATCAACCGGAAAAAGAATAAATAAAAATGACACCTCAAGACTTTAAAAGCAACCAGGCGGTTAGATGGTGCCCCGGTTGTGGCGACCACGCCATCCTCAACTCACTGCACAAGGCCATGGCGGCTATAGGGATTGCCCCTGAAAAGACAGCAGTGATCTCAGGTATCGGCTGTTCCTCTCGTCTGCCTTATTACATGAACACCTACGGCTTCCACACCATCCATGGTCGTGGCGCGGCGGTGGCCACAGGTTACAAGTTGGCACGTCCCGACATGACCGTTTGGCAAATATCGGGAGACGGTGACGGCCTGGCCATCGGCGGTAACCACTTTATCCACGCCGTACGTCGCAACATTGACATCAATATCCTGCTGTTCAACAACAAGATATACGGTCTTACCAAGGGTCAATATTCACCTACCTCAGCCCGTGGGTTTGTATCGAAGTCCTCCCCCTATGGTACAGTTGAGGACCCATTTATCCCCGCTGAGTTGGTATTCGGTGCGCGTGGCCAGTTCTTTGCACGCTCATTTGACACCGACCTTGAGAACACCCGCATGGTGTTTGAGGCTGCCGCTCGCCATAAAGGTGCCTCGGTGGTTGAAGTTTTGCAAAACTGCGTAATCTTCAATAACGGTATCCACAACTCTATTACAGACAAAGAGCATCGTGAGGAGCATACCATTCACCTGCGCCACGGCGAGAAGATGTTGTTCGGTAAGGATAACAGCCGCGGCCTTGTTGCCGATGGTCTCACCATCAAGGCTGTGACTATCGGTGAGGATGGGTGGACAATCGATGATGTACTGGTACATGATGCCAAGACGCCAAGCAACTTTACGCACCAACAGTTGGCGATGATGGACGGCGTGACCCTGCCGTTGGCTCTGGGTGTGATACGCGATGTTGACGCCCCGACATACGACGAGACGTTGTCTGACCAAATCGCAAAAGTTCGCAAGTTTGACTCACTCAGGGAGATGGTGCTTGCGGGCGACACCTGGACAGTAGAGTAAATCAAGCATAAACTATTCTGCTATATACGGTCTCTCGCAGAGAAAATGCGAGAGACCTTTTTGCATCTTGGTCACTTTGTCGCCACTTGCACGCTTTATTTTCGCGTTGCAATTCAATACCTAAAATGATGAGTGACTTTAAGAAGATGATACCATTTATACTGCACTGCGAGGCCGGTGTAGCTGTAGAACCCGATGTAAGGCAAATGTTTGAGAAAGCTCGCAAACGCGGATACGCCAACGACCCGTGTGACCGGGGCGGTGCCACTATGTGTGGGGTTACCCTCGCAACCTACAGCACCTATAGGCGCAAAAAGGGATATGTGCGCACCGCCATCGCTGACCTTAAGAAGATTACCTTTGATGAATGGTCTGAGATTCTGAAAAACATGTATTGGGATCGTTGCCGTGGCGATGAGATAAAGACGCAGATGATCGCCGTGGCAATTACAGACTGGGTTTGGGGTTCAGGTGTAAACGGCATAAAAAGGGTACAAACACTTTTGGGGCTTACCCCCGATGGCATTGTCGGTCCCAAAACACTTGATGCCATAAATTCTGCCCCGCAATATGAGCTCTTTGCCGGGATACAGAAGGCTCGCAATCAGTACCATGCCGCCATTGCACGTCCGGGAAGCTGCAATGCCAAATTCCTGAAAGGGTGGAATCGTCGCGTGTCCATGATAACCTGGCAAGGATTCTGCTACACCGGTCGCCTCCCACTCTCATGATCCTTGAGGGAGAAATTTTCGTACAA
>CAYMNF010000050.1:13312-14783 GCA_964391735.1 uncultured Bacteroides sp.
GGTTTATACCGGGATTTAGATCCAGTATACGTATGCGAAGTCTTGGCGGTGAGGCAACAGCGGGTTGGTGGGATAGATGCGGAAGGCATAGCGCATCATACCCGGATTGCGCAACTTGTCCTCAAGGTGATACTTGGCAATGTTGCCGTCGTTGCTAACGTTCTTGAACTCATAGCGTCCTATAAACTCTTCAACGCCATTTACCGTGCGGTAAGCCACGATCTCAACACCAACATCATTGCTCTTGAGGCCGTTAAGGTCAAGGGTGATGTCTACATCAACCTTTGAGCCGGTATTGGTGGCACCTTGCAGCCCCTCGATACCCTCAATTGACACAACCTTGATGCCGTCCCAGGCAGCGTTAACTTTCTCTTTCCAGGCAGCTATCTCTTTAGCAAGCTTGAAGTTGTCGGCTGCAAGACGCTCATAGCGTTTTGCTTCAGGTTCATAGAAACGTGAGATGTAGTCATCCAACTGACGTTTCATGGTGAAGTGCGGGGCGATGTGGCCGATAGAACGCTTGATGTACTGAACCCATTCGGGGCTGTAGCCCATTGAGTTTTTGGCAAAGTACAGCGGAATGATTTCATTCTCAAGCATTGAGTAGATAGTTGCTGCATCAAGGCGGTCTTGCTGAGCCTGGTCGGTATAGGTGCGCTTGTCGGTAAGAGCCCATCCGGCTTTCTCGTCAAAGCGATAACCCTCATACCACCAGCCGTCGAGCACTGAGAAATTGAGCACACCGTTCATCTCGGCTTTCTCGCCTGATGTACCGGAGGCCTCGAGAGGACGGGTGGGGGTGTTGAGCCAGATGTCAACGCCGGTAACAAGGCGTTTTGCAACTGTCATGTTGTAATCCTCCAGGAAGATAATCTTGCCCTGGAACTGAGGCATCTTGCTAATCTCAACGATGTTTTTGATAAGGCCTTGGCCGGCACCGTCGGCGGGGTGAGCTTTGCCTGAGAATACAAACTGCACGGGGAACTGGTCGTTGTTAACAATCTTGGCGAGGCGCTCAAGGTCGGTAAACAGCAAGTGTGCGCGCTTGTAGGTGGCGAAACGGCGGGCAAAACCGATAATCAGTGCGTTCGGATTGATTTTCTCCAGAATCTTAACCACCGCTGAGGGATCACCCTGGCTCTCGAGCCAACGCTGCTTAAAGTCACGTTTTACAAAGTTGATAAACTTGTTCTTCAGCAGTTTACGCATCTCCCAAATCTCCTGGTCGGGCACATCAAAGATGCCTTTCCAAGCCTCGGGGTCGCTCTGGTTCTCAAATACTTGGTCGCCAAGTTTTTTGCCGTAGAACTCTTTCCACTCTGATGCGGCCCAGGTGGGCATGTGCACACCGTTGGTAACGTAGCCAACGTGGCTTTCTTTCCAGTCGTAACCTTTCCAAACACCGGCAAACATCTTCTTTGAAACCTCGCCGTGCAGCCAGCTTACGCCGTTAGCCTCCTGGCAGGTGTTC
>CAYMNF010000051.1:0-14079 GCA_964391735.1 uncultured Bacteroides sp.
AGAGCATCTGACTACGGATCAGAAGGTTACAGGTTTGAATCCTGTAGGAGTCACCCCACCGAAAGCCGCCAGCAATGACGGCTTTCGGTGTTTTTACCGGCCATGGGATTTTTTGTTTGAGAGGGGGTTGGGGGTGTTGACGGTTTTTTGTAAATTTGCCACAAAATAGGTAATATGATTGAGAAAATCAAAGCGTTACGTCTCGAGATTGAGAATCTTACGGCCTCTAATGCCGCCGAGGCTGAGGAGCTGCGCATAAAATATCTGAGTAAGAAGGGTATTATCCCGTCATTGATGAACGACTTCAGGCAGGTTCCCGCCGAGCAGAAACGCGAGGTTGGTCAACTCATCAATGCCCTGAAGACGCAGGCTACCGAGAAAATCAATCAGTTGAAGGAGGCCTCCTCACGGGGCAACGATGCGCAATTTGAGGGTCTTGACCTTACGCGCCCCGGGGCACCGCTTCCCCTTGGCACCCGTCACCCGTTGACGCTGGTTGCCGACACCATCATAAAGATTTTTGCCCGCATGGGCTTCAATATTGCCCAAGGCCCCGAGGTTGAGGATGACTATCACGTTTTCTCAGCCCTGAACTTTGCTGCAGACCACCCGGCACGTGACATGCAGGATACCTTCTTTGTGCGTCGCCAGCCCGCCGATGTGCTGTTGCGTACCCACACCTCCTCGGTGCAGACGCGCGTTATGGAGAGCCAAAAGCCCCCGATTCGCATCATTTGCCCGGGACGTGTCTACCGCAACGAGGCAATCTCAGCCCGTGCCCACTGCTTCTTCCACCAGGTTGAGGCACTGTATGTTGACCGCAACGTGACGTTCGCCGACCTCCGCCAGACGCTTTTGCAGTTTGCCCGTGAGATGTTCGGGGCCGACACGCGCATAAGGTTGCGTCCCAGCTATTTCCCCTTCACCGAGCCGTCAGCCGAGATGGACATCTCATGCAACCTGTGTGGTGGCAAGGGATGCTCATTCTGTAAGGGTACCGGTTGGGTTGAGATTCTTGGTTGCGGTATGGTAGACCCCAACGTCCTGGAGGCATGTGGTATCGACCCCAAGGAGTACTCAGGATTTGCATTGGGTATGGGCGTTGAGCGTATCACCAACCTCAAGTATCAGGTCAAGGACCTCAGGTTGTTCTCAGAGAACGACTTGCGCTTCCTTGAGGAATTCACCGCCGCACATTGATGGGCGCGCTGGTTGACATAGCCCTGGTTGCTTTGGGGGGCGCATTGGGCGCCACCTCCCGTTTTGGCGTGGAGCAGTTAAATATCTTTGACCACGACAAATACTATTATACCGTAGCCATAAACATCACCGGTTGCTTAACTATCGGGATTTTGTGGGCTTTGTTTCAGCACTTTGAGGTGCCGCGCGGCTGGTATTTGTTTGCCATCACCGGTTTCTTGGGCGGCTACACAACCTACTCGGCATTCACCCTTGATGCCATCACCCAATGGGTAGGGGGGCGGCCCGATATTACCCTCCTGTACATAGGCATCACCCTGGTGGGTGGCCTGGGCGGCTGTGCACTGGGACTTCTGGGCACCGAGAAGATTCTGAAAATGATAGGCTGACTCAGAGACGAACATGACGGTAAAGCAGCGGTACAGCCACATAATAGAATGGTTCAAGCAGACGATGCCTGAGCCGACGACCGAGCTACAATACCGTACCCCTTATGAGCTTTTGGTGGCCGTGATACTGTCGGCACAGTGCACCGACCGACGCGTCAACATGGTTACGCCGGCGCTCTTCAAGGCCTTCCCCGACGTCAAAGCCCTCTCCGATGCCACCTTTGAGCAGCTGCACCCCTTTTTGACCTCGGTAAACTATCACAACACCAAGACCCGTGCATTGATGGGTATGGCTCGTAAGGTTGTCGACGAGTTCGGTGGTGAGGTACCTGATAATATCGATGACCTGACATCCCTGCCCGGGGTGGGGCGCAAAACCGCCAATGTATTGTTGTCCGTGGCCTTCAATCAGCGCGCCATGGCTGTTGATACCCACGTCTTCAGGGTGAGCGAACGCCTGGGGCTGACAACACGTTCAAAGAACCCGTTGCAGACTGAGAAGCGCCTGGTGGCCAACATACCCGGGGAGTTGCTTCCCCGCGCGCACCATTGGCTGATATTGCACGGCCGGTATGTGTGCAAGGCACGCCGCCCCGATTGCGAAAATTGCGGACTGAGGCCCTGGTGCAGGTATTATGAGAAAACAATGCACATTTCTAAAACCCCCGACAAATGAGGATAAAACTGCGCCGGGAGGCCTTTCTGCAGTTCTGCCGATTTATCTTGGTCGGCATCATGAACACGCTGGTCACCCTGCTATTGATATATGTATGCAAGAGCCATTGGGGCGTCAATAAGTGGGTGAGCAACGCCATAGGGTACACCGCCGGTTTCATCAACTCGTTTGTGTGGAACAAGAAGTGGGTATTCAACACCAAAAGCCATGGGCGCAAAGCCGCAGCCGAGATGGCGAAGTTCTGCCTGGGATTTTTGCTGTGCTATGGCTTGCAGCTGTTGGTGACTTGGGTGCTCACAACCCCGATGGGCCTGGGCAGTTGGGAGGAACAGTATGGCAATTTCACCCTGTCGGGTTATGGTATCGCAACCCTTGTGGGTATGGGCGTATACACCATGGCAAACTTTGTATACAACCGGCTTGTGGCATTCCATGAGTAAAATATTGAGAAGTTGATGAGCAAGACTGATGACCAATTCAAGGCAGCGCTGAAGGGTGCACGCAAGATATTCAAGGAGAAACATGGCGACTATGGGTCCTCATGGAGAATTATGCGCCCGTCAACCCTCACCGACCAGATACTTATCAAGGCCCGCCGCATACGCAACATTGAGGATGGCGTCGAGCCGATGGTAAAGGAGGACAACATGGATGAGTTTATGGGCATCCTCAACTACTCCCTGATGGCCCTTATACAGCTTGAGCGCGGTGCCGGAATCGATGCCGACTATGACGAGCCCCAGTCTTTGGGGGCATACGATGCGCAAGCCGGTAAGTGCTTTGACCTGATGAGCCGCAAGAACCATGACTACGGCGAGGCATGGCGAAGCATGCGTGTAAGCTCATTCACCGATATTATCCTCACCAAACTGCGGCGCATAAAGGAGATTGAGGACCACCGGGGGCAAACCCTTGTAAGCGAGGGGGTTGCCTCAAACTATATGGATATAGCCGTATATGCTGTTTTTGCCATAATCAAGCTAACCGAGAAACGGGACTCTGCAAAGAAATGACTGAGCAGGCCAAAGCGCCCCTGTGGCAAAAAATCCTGATTTGGGTATTGCGCATAGCCGTTGGCGGTGTGTTTATCTGCTCGGGATTTGCCAAGAGCATTGATTTGTGGGGCAGTGTGTACAAGATTGAGGAGTACCTTCAGGCCTGGGACATGCATCAACCCCGCACCCTTGTGTTGGCGGGCGGGGCTATGTTGTGCTGGACCGAGTTTGTCGCCGGCGTGCTGACCCTTTTGGGCTGTTATCGGCGTGCCGCCATTTGGCTACTTTCCTGCATAATGGCCTTTATGCTCGGCTTGTCGGCATACCTGTGGGTGGCTGACCCGGTGTCAGATTGCGGATGCTTTGGCGACTGGATTGTGTTGTCAAACGCCGCCACCTTTTGGAAGAACGTGGCCATCGTGGCCGCCCTTATCCCCTTGTTGTTGTGGAACCGGCGCGTGTCGGGCATTTTTGTGCCATACACACAATGGCTGGTCGGCGCATGGGTGTCGGCATTCATCATTTGCATCAGCGTTGTGGGGTACACCGTTAACCCGATTATAGACTTCAGAAGATTCCCTGTAGGCACCGATTTGTATGCTGAGGCTAACGGCCTGTATGACCGCAACCTCGAGCCGGTATATGAGTTTATATACAGCAAGGATGGGAAGGAGCAGGCGTTCGATGAGGATAATTTGCCCGACGAGGCAGAGGGTTGGACGTTTGTCGACCGCCGAGTGGTAGCCGGCACCGAGGAGTTCAATGATGGTATAACGGTTTTTGACGCCGAGGATAATGATGTAACCTCAGAGGTATTCTCAGACCACGGTACCATGTTGATAGTTGTGGTGCCCGAGGTGCGCAGGGTGAATCCCGGCCAGACATTCCTGATGAATGAGTTGGCCGAGAGGTTGCAGTCCCGAGGGGATGAACTTGTCACACTCCTTGCAAAGGATGATGACGATTTGCAGTATTGGCGCAACATCTCCATGCCCGGATACCCGGTTTACCAGGTTGAGGCAACCGTCCTCAAGGAGCTTGTTCGCGGCAACCCCGGCGTGGTGCTGTTGCGTGACGGTAAGATTGAGAGCAAGATGACCTTTGGGTGGCTTGAACGCGATGTTGACGAGGGTCTGACAGGGGATGCCCCTGACCTACACCGTCTGCTTTGGACCCTGGTGGGTATTGAGCTGATAGGGCTGATGGCCCTATGGTTGATTGACCGAGCAGGACTCGGGGTGTCAATGTTGATGCTCAGGCCCCGCAGAAGGAGAGACTCAAAAGAGGGTGAAATTAAGAAGTAAAACCTTTACATTCAGCAATATATGCAATTTTTGGCTGTTATACCGGCACGCAGTGCCTCAACTCGCTTCCCCGGCAAGCCTTTGGCAATGTTGGGCGGGAAACCTGTGATTGCCCGTGTGGTGGAGAATGTGCGCAAAGCTTTGCCGCAGCCGGGAGCTGTGGTTGTTGCCACCGACACCGAGGATATTGCAGCGGCCGCACGTGCCGCCGGGGCAATAGCCGTGCTTACCGATGCTGACCTGCCAAGTGGTACCGACCGCATACGCCAGGGGGTTGAGCGCCTGGGCTGCACTCCCGACGTTGTGATAAACATTCAGGGTGACGAGCCGTTTGTTTCCCCGAGCCAGGTTGAGGCCTTGATGCGCTGCTTCAATGACCCGGAGGTTGAGATAGCCACCCTTGTACGCCATTTTGACCCCGCTTTGGGTTGGGATGCACTACGTAACCCCAATACCCCAAAGGTCATTTTAGGGGAGAACATGGATGCCCTGTGGTTCTCGCGTTCGGTGATACCGTATGTGCGTAATTTCCCCGAGGATGAATGGTTGCAACATGCCGACTACTACACCCACGTGGGCATGTATGCTTACAGACTAAATGTTTTGCGCCGGGTTGCCGACTTGCCGCCCTCCCCTGCAGAGAAAGCCGAGAGCCTTGAGCAACTGCGTTGGTTGCAAAACGGCTATAGGATAAGGGCCGCGGTGACCACGCATAAGACTATCGGGATTGATACGCCCGCAGACCTTGAGGCCGCCGAGCGATTCCTGTCATCCACCAAGAGCGAAGAATGATATTGCCGCACAGGCAGCCACGTTGAGTGAGTCAATACCTCGGGCCATGGGTATGCGAGCCACATAGTCGGCCGCCGCAATGGTTTGGGCAGAGAGGCCGTATCCCTCCCCGCCAAGAATCACGCTTAGCCGCGGCTCGGCAGCAAGTTGCGGGTCACGCAGGTCAATGTTGTCGTCGCGCAGGGCCAGGGCCACAGATTTCATCCCCAAGGCCCTGACATCCGGCACGGCATCATCAATCCATGCCCAGGGAATTGTGAAGACCGTTCCCATTGATGTGCGTATGCTGCGGCGATTGAAGGGGTCACATGTTCCGCGCACCAACAGTACCGCATCCATGCCCAATGCGGCAGCTGAGCGAAAAATTGCACCGACGTTTGTGGTGTCGCACACTTGGTCCAAAACCGCGACCCGCCGCGCACCGGCCGTCACCGCCGCTGCATCGGGGATTGTCGGTCGGCGCATGGCGCACAACACCCCGCGCGTGAGGGTGTAGCCCGTTATTGACGCCAACAGTTGCCGTGAACCCACATAAACCGGCATGTCTTGGGGACACCTCGCCAATACCTCAGCGGCATCACCCGTAACATGTTTCCGCTCGGTGAGCATACAAACGGGCACAACCCCGTGCGACAGGGCAGTGCCGATAACTTTAGGACTTTCAACTATTATAAGGGGGTCATCAGCCGAGGCAAGCATGCGCTCGGTGAGACGTGTAAAGGGGATAATCCTCGGGTCGTCTGCCGCGGTTATCTCTTCAATCAGCATACCATCTGTGATGAGAAGCGGCGGAACAGGTTGGGGAACAGACCCTCTTTCTCCTCTTTGATATGTATATGCACACCCCCGTCATACTTGCGCAAGAAAATTATTGATGAGGGCAGAATGATTGCTATGTCGTCAGCAAACTCAACTATGGCATGGATGTGACGCAACGGTATGCGGTGGAAAGGGCTGTCAGGCGACACTGAGTTGATAACCAGATATTCCTCATCAAGCTCTATGCCGTGATTCTCCATCAGGTAATCGAACAGAAGACTCAGGTTCAGGTCAAAAACCGACTCAGGACGAGAGTTGTATTTTTTATATAGAGAGTCTATTACTTTTTTTGTCAACATAACGACTTAGCGAATAAAGCGTTTGTACTATTTGAAAAGTGGTTCTTGAACTTTTGTTTTTTGCGATATTACAATTTTGTAACACTCGGCGGATGCAAAAGGTTTTCGAGAGGGTGAAAAAAGTTTGTTTTGTGCGGGCCCCAAAAAATCTTAAATTTGCGTAATCAAAACTCTGTGAGGGTTTAAGACAATTAAATTATAGAAAAAAAGATAGAAATGCGAGTGCGTAATTTGTTGTTTGCAGTGTTGGCAGTTGCCGTTTGCTGCCCTGTAATGTCGGGGTGCAGTAAAAAAGAAAAGGTGGTAATAAGTCATCATGACTCGGATGATGATGAGGAGGATGATGCCGACCGTGCGAGCAGACATGAAAGCAAACGAGAGTCCCGCCGTGAGCGTGAAAGGGACTACGCCCGCGACAATGAGTATGAGAGGGAGAGTGCCCAACGACGTGCACAGTCGGTTGACGCCCGCAACAACGCCGGTGTTCAGCAGGCATTGCGCCAGGTGGCAATGCGCGACGACTATTCATGGATAGTGTGCGAGATGCCTCTGAGCTCTGAGGACCTGATGGGTTTGACAAAAGCGCAACTTCGCATACTGCGTAACACCATTTATGCACGCCACGGACGCCGCTTCAAGAGCCCTGACCTGCAGCGCTATTTCGCACAGTTTGATTGGTATTATCCCACAGTAAATGAGGTTTATGAGCATCAGCTGTCGCCGGTTGAGAAGCATAATATCCAATTGATACAAGCCTATGAATAAGATTCTGAGGCTTGTAGCCCCGTTGGCGGTTTGCGGGCTGATGGCCGCAGGCTGTCATGACAATGCCAAGGCTGCCGTCGAGAGGGGTGTGCAGGATGCGCCTCGCTCTACCATCGCCCAGGAGGCTGTAGTGGAGGTGTCCACGCGGGAGGCTGCCCCTGAGGTGGAAATACCGCTCGGCGCGCGTGCCCTGATTGAGGCATATCCCGATTTCATCACCGGGTATAATGACGGGAAAATTATCTTTAAGGATGGGACTGAGATGGTGTATGACGACGAGCGAAAAAAGGATTTTGCCTATATGTTGGACAATTCTGACCTTGAGGATATGTTCTATGTTCCCTATCGTCAGCCGGATGGTTCCCCTGAGTACCAGGAGGACGCCGGGAGGTCGCGCAACGAGGCTCTTTTCAAGAAGATGTATGGAGGAAGTGCCGCGGCTGTGCAACGTACTTTGGTGTCAGTCCCCTGGTTTGGCCAGACCGTTAAGTTTACCAATGTCAATGGGGCGGCCACTCAGCTGAAGAAGGTTGCCGAGGAGTTAGCCCAACACCCCGAGCTGAGAAAGTATCTGAAAAGTTCAGGCACATTCTATTGGCGGCCGGTGCGCGGGGCCAAGCGCCTTAGTGCCCACAGCTATGGGATAGCCTTTGACATCGGGGTTGAGTACTCTGACTATTGGCTCTGGAAAAACAAGGGTGCCAACGAGAACAGCAAACTGACGTATGCCAACCGCATACCCCGTGCAATAGTCGAGATTTTTGAGAAACACGGATTTATATGGGGCGGTTCATGGTACCATTATGACACCATGCACTTTGAGTATCGCCCCGAGATACTGCGCTACGCCGAGCTTGTAAAGGCCGGTGAGGCTGAATAACGGCACTTGGCAACGGGAGAGAGCAAGACCCTTGAGGTCATCACCCTGAGACGCGTCAGGTACAGTGATCGCCACTCGATATTGACGGTTTGGAGCCGCCAGCAGGGACGCGTAGGGTTGCTGATCAGCGACCAGGGTTCGGGACGCACGGCGTCACGCCTGCGCGCGCTTACCATGCCCGTTTCTGTCGTGGAGTGCAATGTGGCGGGTAAACCCGGCAGTGACCTGATGACCGCTTCAAAATTTATGGTGAAGAATCCTTTGGCGGGAATACATTCGTCGCCGGCCAAGGGGATGGTGGCCACCTTTGTGGCCGAGGCGGTAAACGCTATGTTACGCCAAAGCGCTCCCGATGAGGGGGTATGGCATTTCCTGACGGAGTCGTTGGCATTTTTGGACTCAGCCCGGCCGGCTGACATCGCCGCTTTTCCGCCGGTTTTTATCTTTAAATTGGCTGAGGTTATGGGGATTGCACCGGATGTGGCGGAGTATCTCCCCGGTAGTTACCTGAACATTACAGAGGGCCGTTTTGTGACCGCGGCCCCGATTGACAGCCGTTTGTTAGACAGCCGTGACAGTCAGTTGATAGCCATGTTGGGCCGTGCATCCTTCGCATCGGCCGGCGAGGCCGGTTGGACGCGAGCAGAGCGTAATCGTATGCTTGATCTGATGCTGGGGTACATCTCCCTGCACCTGTCAACGCCTGTCGAGCTGAAGTCGGCTACGGTTTTCAGGTCACTCTTTGATGCAAGCCCTGCGGCGCCGATCTTGGATAACGGCACGGTTGGCGTTCATAAAACGGATACGCCATAATATCGCCCCGGCAAAGGTTACGAGACAAACAGCTGCAATGATTATCAGCCAGGCGTAAAAGGCATGTTCGTGCGGCGGGTACATAATCTCAGGTATTTATGGGTTTCTGATATTAAAACATCCCCGCCGCGATGAAAGTTTACAACGGCGCGTGGCACCAATCAAAAAGCGAAGGAGACGCCAATTGCCGGCACGAGTGCATGCAGGTTGTAATCGGCTGACAAAGTGCGCGTTACGGGCATGCCCAAAGCGGGCGTCTGCGCTGCCAGCAGGTCGGTGTATGAACAGTTGCCCTTGCGCCCCGTGCCGGCAACATACATAAAGGCCAGGTCAATAGACAGGCGGCTGATGGGACGGAATGAGAGGCCTACCGCCGGTTCAATCTTTGTCATACCCGGGGTCTCGGGGTTGTAGTATTCATCGTTGACCGGGGTGGTGTCAATCATCACGCCGGCACGCACATCAAAGCGGGGGGTAAGTGCATATTGGGCACCCACCGAGAATGACCATGCGTCGCTATAATCCTTGGTGAGGTGCTGGTCGTACGGCTTCAGCTGCTCGGCGGCAAACTCAATGTCCAGCTTTTTATAGGCACTCCAACCTGTGAGGCGTGCATCGGCAGTGACCGTCAACCGGTCAATCGGTTTCCACGCACCACCAAATGAGAGGACCCAAGGACAAGGCATGGCAGCCGAGAAGTTGGCCTGGTTGAGAACGTTCAGACTCTGCAAGACATTTTCGGCCAGAACATTGGCATAGTGTATCGAGGCATTGCCGGCTTTTACCTTCATGGTCTGTTGCGAGCGCCATGATGCCCCCACGCTCCATTGTTTGTTGATGTCCCACAGGACACCCAGGTTCACGCCCAACTTTACGTCAGCCGTTCCATTGAGGTTTACTGAGGCCGGGGTGGTATTGCCGAATGCCGCGGGCATCCCTTGGGCGGCGAGCACGGCATCCATGCTTGATGCGCTGACCAGGCCCTTGTTTAGGTCAACACTTCCCCATGAGATTGTCAAGCCCGCGCCGACTGACAGATTCGGCAACACCTTCCATGCGAATGTAGGCTGAACGGTAAACACCTTCAGGTCCACACTTTGGTTTAGAACGGCGCCGGGCCAGTTGTCGGTCCAGTTAATCGATGAGCCGTAAGGGGTGTACACTGTGATACCCGCCTTTAAGTTGTCGTAGATACTGAAGGCGGCTCCCACCATCATGGGGGTAGATATTTTGTTGTCGGTTTTATATGTTGTGCCATCAATCTCGGCCTGGGCTGAGGCTTTTACCGCCGTCACAGACGCATTGATGTCAAGGGTCTTGTCAAGGAATCCTAAGGCCCCCGGATTGAAGTACTGACTCTCTGAGCCTAACTTAAGGGCAGTCCCTGTTGATGCCATACCCAACTGCCGGGCACTGAGTGTATTGATCTGGTAACCCTCGGCAAAGGCTGTCAATGAGCAGGCAAGTAAGGCCGGGAGAAGGAGAATTTTGGTCATTTTCACTGAAAAATTGTTTTAGATTTCGCATGCAAAGGTCGCTCTTTTTGTCTTAATAGCCAAATCGAGGCGCTTGCCCGCGGTTTTAAAGGGCGTCAAAGCGGGGTGGGGGAGCCAACAGGGCATCCAGAGAGACCAACGCGGCCATGGCCTCAACCACCGGGATGGCACGCGGCAAGACACACGGGTCATGCCGCCCGCTTGCCGTCAAGGTGCAGCGGTTGAGGAAGATGTCCACAGTGTCGAGGGAGCGCCCGGGCATCGTTGCCGTGGGCTTGAAAGCAACCTGAAATGTCACCGGCATGCCGTTGGTGATACCGCCTTGGATCCCGCCGCTGTTGTTGGCGGTGGTGTAGATTTTTCCATGATTGTCAACCGAGAAGTGGTCAACCACGCGGCTGCCGTTTTGGCAACAACCTTCCATCCCCATACCGTACTCAAAAGCGTGAGCCGCATTTATGCTCATCATGGCCTGGGCAAGTCTTGCCGAGAATTTGCCGTAGACGGGTTCACCCAGGCCGGCGGGGAGCCCGGTAATCTCGGCAGCGATAATCCCGCCCACCGAGTCTTTATCACGGCGAGCAGCCTCAATTGTCTCAACCACGGCGGGGTGATCGGCACCGACAGGTGTATCAAAGATTTTGTCCCCAATGCGGGCAATCCCGGCTGATATTGTTATGCCCTTGTCGTTGAGAATCTGCATGGCCAGGGCCCCTGCAAAGACACGGCATGCTGTTTCGCGTGCTGAGGCACGACCGCCTCCGCGCGGGTCTCGGATGCCATAGCGGACTTGATAGGTATAATCAGCGTGGCCGGGCCGAAATTTTGTGCCGTCATAGTCTTGGGGACGGCAGTCGGTATTACGTATAATGAAGGCGATGGGGGTGCCAAGCGTCACGCCGTTGTATATGCCTGAGAGCACCTCGGGGATATCTGCCTCGTTGCGTGTTGTGCCGACGGCAGAGCTCCCCGGCCGACGGCGTTCCATCATGGCGTTAACGCCCTCAAAATCAATCTTTACCCCTGCGGGGAAACCGTCAATCACCCCGCCAATGGCCGGGCCATGGCTCTCACCGAAGGTGGTGAGGCGCAGGTAGTGTCCAAAACTGTTCATGATTGCATCGGGATTGCTATGTCTGCCACCGTGGCAGATGTAAAGGCCACATAATCGGCGGGAGAGATTTCAATTTGTAGGCCGCGCCGGCCCGCACTCACCAGGATAGTGTCGTGGCGCATGGCCGAGGTATCAAGAAACACCGGGAAGGGTTTCTTCATTCCGATAGCAGTGCAGCCTCCGCGGATATAGCCTGTCAGAGGCAACAGTTCCTTCATGGGAATCAGATCGGCCTTTTTTGCGCCGGCCACTTTTGCGGCGGCTTTCAGGTCAACCTCGGTATTGCCGGGGACAACACATGTAAAGTGTCCCGCGCTACCTCCTTCCAGAACCAGGGTCTTGAAGATGCGGTTGATGTCTTGCCCGGTGGCCTCAGCCACGTGTGCGGCCTCAAGGTGCTCAGGGTCAACCGGGTAGGAGATTAGTTGGTAGGGAATGCCTGCGCGGTCAAGTAGGCGCGCGGCATTGGTCTTGGGGAGTGACTTAGCCATGATGCTTAATGGTTGGTGCGGGGGTTTTTATCGGGCAGTCGGCAAGTTTCAATGTGGGATGAACCTCAACCTGCAAGTCGTCATACATCCCGCTGTCCAGAAATGCTTGCAACATGGTGCTTCCGCCCTCAACCAGCAAGGATGTTACACCGTTGTTGTACATATCCCTGAGCATTTCAGGGACGGTGTCACCTTGGGTGCGATGCCAACCCTCAGGCAGGTCGGAAATGCGCCCACGTCGGTCGGCAACATATTTGCCGGGAGAGTGGCCGGCATAGTGACGCACCGACAGGGAGGGGGAGTCAGCAAAAAATGTGCCTGAGCCGACAAGGATGGCATCATGGGTGGCGCGCATGCGGTGTACCCGGCATTTGCCCAGGCGCGAGGATATGCGCACAGCGGGGTCGTCGGCTTTCAGGCGTCCATCAATGTACCCGTCGTTGCTCTGCGCCCATTTCAGGGTAACGAATGGCCGCTGCAGCGTGTGCGCGGTCATGAAGTGGCGGTTAAGGGCGCGTGCCTCCTCGCCCAAAAGCCCCACCTCAACATGTATGCCGGCATCGCGTAACATCTGTATGCCGCGGCCATGCACCTTGGCAAAGGGGTCGGCGGTTGCCACAACCACGTGTGGGATGCCGGTGTCAATGATGAGCTGAGCGCAGGGAGGTGTCTTGCCGTAGTGCGAGCACGGCTCAAGGGTGACGTATAATGTTGACTGTTGCAGCAGCGGGGCGTCGGCCGGGGAGACAGAAGCCACGGCGTTAACCTCGGCGTGCCCCTCGCCACAGCGGCGATGCCACCCCTCGCCAATTATGCGACCGTCGGGCGCGACAATCACCGCCCCGACCATGGGATTGGGGTGGGCTCCCAAGGCGCCGTTGCGGGCCAGTTGCAGGGCGCGCTGCATATATACACGGGGATTCATATAGTAATCAAAAAAGCCGAGTGCAAAGCCGGCGCGCCGTATGGCGCACATGCCCTGCACTCGGATATTATGTGTTAATGTCAAAGATTACTGACGCGGCTCGCGCGGTTCACGCGGCTCACGATGGGGACGCTGCGGGCGGTCGCCACGGTCACGGGGGGGACGTTGCGGGCGGTCGCCACGCGGGCGTTGCTGACGCTCAACCCAACCCTCGGGTTTGGGCTGCAGGGCGCGCATTGACAGACGATACTTACCGGTCTTTTTGTCAATCTCAATGAGTTTAACTTCAACCTCATCGCCCTCTTTCAGGCCGCTGGCTTCCATGTCAGGAAGGCGCTCCCAAGAGATTTCGCTGATGTGCAGCAACCCGTCACGGTTGGGCATGAACTGTACAAAAGCACCGAAGTCCAGGATGGACTGTACGCGACCTTTGTACACTTTGCCCTCCTCAGGCAGCGCAACGATGGCGTTGATCATCTCGAGGGCTTTGTCAATAGACTCTTTGTTGGGAGCAGCAACCTCAATGTGTCCTCCCTCGGGAATCTCATCGATAGATACAACAGCACCACTCTCCTCCTGGATACCCTGGATGATTTTTCCGCCCGGGCCAATAACAGCGCCGATAAGCTCTTTGGGAATGAGCATGGTGACGATGCGGGGCACTTGCGGTTTGTAATCCTCGCGGGGCTGCGGGATGGTCTCGTTGATGATGTTGAGGATGTGGAGACGACCCTCGCGTGCCTGGTTAAGGGCTTTCTCGAGAATCTCATAGCTGAGGCCGTCACACTTGATGTCCATCTGGGTGGCGGTGATACCGTCCTTGGTACCGGTTACCTTGAAGTCCATGTCGCCGAGGTGATCTTCGTCGCCGAGGATATCACTGAGGATAGCATATTTGGTGCCGTCGCTGATAAGACCCATTGCGATGCCTGCGACGGGCTTCTTCATCTTTACACCGGCGTCGAGCAGAGCGAGGGTGCCGGCGCAGACGGTAGCCATTGAAGAAGAACCGTTAGACTCGAGGATGTCGCTCACGATGCGGCATACATAGGGGAAGTCGGCGGGGAACATGCGCTTGAGGGCGCGGTGGGCGAGGTTGCCGTGACCGATCTCGCGACGGC
>CAYMNF010000052.1:0-13527 GCA_964391735.1 uncultured Bacteroides sp.
CAACAACTCGAGGGTCTGCGCCGCGCCCTGTTGCAAAGCCTGGACAACCACATGACCGGCCTCAACACCCAATTGTCATCGGCTCAACGTCAGGAGAACGTTACAACAAGCAAAATATCTGAGACTCCCCGCCAGGCTCGTCACCTACTCAGTGCCGAGCGTCAGCAGAAAGTGAAAGAGGAACTGTACCTGTTCCTGCTCAAGAAACGTGAGGAAAGTACAATTGCCGAGGCACTTGTACCGTCAAAGATCACTGTAATCTCTCCTCCCAATGGCTCGCCCGGTCCTCTGGGTCCTTACCGCAACAACATCCTGATTATCTCATTTATCATCGGCCTTTTGCTGCCGTTGGGCATAATCTGCCTGCGTGAGATGCTCAACAACCGTGTGCGTTATCGTAAAGATCTGGACCCCCTCAAAGTTCCCTTTGCCGGCGAGATTCCCATTGTGCATGGTGCCAAAGTCAGCCGTATTCAAAAACTGCTCGGCAAGAAAGGCAAGGAGGTTGGCCTGTGCGTGAGTCCCGACTCTATGAACTATATCAACGAGGCCTTCCGTGTTCTGCGCACCAATGTTGAGTTGATGGCCCGCCGCATTGAGGGGAATAACGCAACCGTGATATCACTCACATCTCTTTATCCCGGTTCCGGTAAGACCTTTACCTCGCTCAACCTTGCCGCTGCATTGGCCATTAAGGGTCGCCGAGTATTGCTTATCGACATGGACCTCAGGCGTTATTCATTGTCGGCTCTGGTCTTCCCGGGACGTCATGAAAACGGGCTTGTGGACTACCTGATTGGTATGCCCGGCGTTGAAAAGGACACCATTATTGAGAAGAATGTCAATGGCATAAAAGGGTTGGATGTCATCCCCGTTGGTATAACTCCCCCCAACCCCTCTGAGCTTATCTCAGACACCAAACTTGCCGAACTTATCAAGGAGTTCCGCAGCCAATATGACTACATACTCTTTGACTGCCCGCCGGTTGAGATTGTTGCCGACCCGTTGGTTCTCAACTCTATGGTTGACATCACTCTGTTTGTGGTACGCGCCGGTCTGTATCGCCGCACCCACCTGCCGATGATTCAGGAGATGTATGACCAGAAACGCTACAATGCAATGTCTGTAATCCTGAACGCTACCTCAGAGGATATTGACGGGTACGGATACGGTTATCGATATAAACATTATTACCGTTACAAGCCCACCGACTCAAAAAAATCAAAAGGTTCAAAGAAATAACATTCTGTAGATAAATACTCAGAGGGCGACAATTGCTATCCGGCGGTTGTCGCCCTCAATTTTCTGTTGATTCACAGTTGATTTACTGAAGATTATCGGGTGCGGATTTCGTAAAAAAAACGGCGGAAAACCGGTCTGAGATTCATTTGCCGCAATAGCATATTATTTGTAAATTTGCATTTATAATATCTGAAAGACATTATATCATAATATAACCTTAAACAACATAGTGCGAATGAAAATTTTCAGAACGCTGCTTCTGGCGGCATGTTCGTGGCTTGCCCTTGGCGCTTCGGCCCAAATAGTGGAGAGCCGCCCGGCAATGCTGCAACAGAACAGCAAGGATGTGGTAATTGTCTTCCATGCCGACCGCGGCAATGGAGCATTGAAAGGGGTAACCTCGGGTGTCTATGCACATACCGGTGTTATTACCACTGACTCAAAGAGCCCCAGCGATTGGAAACACGCGCCCACTTGGGGCAAAAACGATGACAAGTATGCCCTGACGTTTGTGGGCAACGACACCTGGGAGCTTAACGTCGGAAGCATTGCCGAATATTATGGGCTTGCTGATGATGAGGTCGTAACAAAGCTTGCCTTTGTATTCCGTGACGCTACCTCCACAAAACAGGGTAAAACCGAGAATGGCGGTGACATCTTTCTGGATGTAAACGACGGCTCGTTTGACTTTGTGCTTTCACATGACGCCTCCTCTACCCTTCTTGAGCAAGGAACCAAAGTCAACTTCACCGCTACTGCCAACGAGGTTGCAGACTTCACCGCCACTTGCAACGGTAACCAGATATTTACCGGCAAAGGCGAAGCCGTGAAGTTCTCAGTTGACATGACCGAGAAAGGTGACTATGCCATAACCGTTGTAGCGAAAAATGCCAAGGGTGAGACCGCCGAAAAGTCGATGACCTTCCTTTATCTCGAGGCTCCGCACGCCGCAACATATCCCGGTGGCGTTCCCCGCATGGGTGCCGTTACCAATGCTGACGGCACGGTGACTTTCTGCCTGGCCGCCCCTCAAAAAGAGAGTGTGATCATAGTCGGTTCATGGGATGAGTACCAGCTTACCTCAAAAGGGGTTATGAACTACCAGGACTATGAGGGTAACCGTTACTTCTGGACGACCATCTCAGGATTGGAAAAAGGGAAATACTATCCCTACTACTATCTTGTTGACAAAAAGACCAAGGTTGCCGACCCATACGCTCATCTGGTGCTTGATTGCTATAACGACAAGTACCTGAAGCTTGCTGAGGATATGCCCAAGTACCCCTACGACATCATGGACGACACCATGTTGGCCGTTTATCGCAGCGACATGGATGAGTATGACTGGCAGGTAAAGGACTTTACAATCCCCGATCATGACAAACTTTATGTTTACGAGCTCTTGCTGCGCGACTTCACCGGCACCGACTCACGCGATGACGGCACCCTTGCCCAGGCCCGTACACGCCTGCAATATCTGTATCATCTTGGCGTAAATGCCATCGAGCTTATGCCCATTATGGAGTTCAACGGCAACAACTCATGGGGCTACAACACCAATTTCTATATGGCCCCCGACAAGGCCTACGGTACACCTAAAGAGTACAAAGAGTTTATTGACCTCTGCCACTCATTTGGCATGGCTGTAATCCTTGACATCGTGCTCAACCAGTCAGACGGCCTGCATCCCTGGTACCAGATGTACCCCGTGGGCAGCAATCCCTTCTACAATGCTGAAGCACCCCACGCCTATAGCGTGCTTAACGACTGGAAACAAGAGAATCCGCTTGTGCAGCAACAATGGAAAGACGCCATTGAGTATTGGATGACAGAGTACAACGTTGACGGTTTCCGCTTTGACCTTGTAAAAGGCCTCGGCGACTCTGACAGCTACGGCAACAACAGTGGTTCCAATACCGAGAAATACAATGCCAGCCGTGTAACCAACATGGCACGCCTCAACAGCTACATCAAGGGAGTAAAACCCGACGGCATCCACATCAATGAGCACCTCGCCGGCGCTCAGGAGGAGAATGAAATGGCCAAAACCGGTCAGATCAACTGGATGAACATAAACAACTCAGCCTCACAGGTAGCCATGGGCTACAGCTCAGACTCAAACCTTAACCCCTTCTACTCTGTTTCAGCCGGACGCACACGCGGCTCATCAATCTCATACGCCGAGAGCCACGACGAACACCGCATGGGTTATAAACAGACCCAATGGGGTGTGACCTCAGAAATCAAGACCGACCTGCGCGTGCGCATGGAACGCCTTGCATCTGTTGCAGCAATGCTGGTGATGACCCCGGGTCCCCACATGATCTGGCAATTCCAGGAGTTAGGTGCCGACGAGAACACCAAGAGTGCCAGCGGCAGCAATAACACCTCACCCAAGAAAGTTCTCTGGGGGTATCTTGAAGACGAGGAGCGCAAAGCCCTTCACTCTACCTATGTTAAACTGGGCAACATTCGCAACTCTAATCCCGAGATGTTTGGCAACGAAAGCATCGTGCGCACCGGCATGAACGGCTTCAGCACCGGTTATTATCTGGATGTAGAGAAGGGTGATAAAGAGATTCTGCTTCTGTGCAATCCCAACACCGCCGGCAGCCTTGAGGTTAAATACGGCACACAGAAAATCAATGAGAACAACTGTGAAGTATATATCTCAACATATCGTTATACTCCCGAAGTAAAATTTGAAGGTAATACAGTGAAAGCTGAAATACCGGCCGGCTGCTTTGTGATTGTCGGCACAAAGAGCGTCAGCGGTATCAATGAGGTTGTTGCAGATGATAATAACAAATGTGAGATTATCGGTGGCAATGGCGAGATTTCAATCAACGGCGAGTACACCAACGTCGCTGTTTATGACCTCTCCGGTCGCCAAAAAGGCCTCACCGGGCTGGCAGCCGGCATTTACATTGTAAATGTTGACGGCCAAACCGCTAAAGTGGTAGTACGCTGATGCGCCACTACGCATATTAAACTTTTTATCTTATAATATTTTGCAGGGGCTATCCTTAGTTGGATGGCCCCTGTTATTTTTTTTCGTGGCACCCTTTCCCCTACAAATATTTTTTGACCCGACACCTATAATTTGTATTTTTACGATTCAACAGCTGGTTTCAACCTCTTTTCACACCGCCATGGGATTTATTATATTCATGATAATACTATATCTGGTACTCAGCCACATCAAGGTACGCAGCAAAAAGCCCACCAATACATCTCGACGAGACAAAAACGACTCCTTGCCGTGGCTGGACTCAGATAATGATGATTAAAAGCGCTGCCTCAATGCTACTGCCTCATTGGCCTACTAATGCTACCTTGGCAAAAAGCAGTACTCAGCGCGATTTTATAAAAAAGTTTATCAGCAAAAAATTTCACATTTTTGCCGGAAATGTGTATTTTTGAAACCTAATATCAGGATAATGGAGAAGAAGGAAACCCTAAACGAGTATATAAGCTCCTCAATACGTGCGCATTGGGATTTACCGGCACTTACCGACATGAACGGCACCACGTTTCTGTATAGGGATGTCGCCCGTAAAATAGCCAAATTGCATCTGCTCTTTGAGCATATCGGCATAGAACGCGGCGACAAAGTGGCTCTGTGCGGACGCAATTCTGCCGGCTGGTGCGTAGCCTACCTGGCTACCGTGACGTATGGTGCAGTTATAGTCCCTATCCTCAATGAGTTCAAGGCCGATAACATTCACCATCTTGTTGACCACAGCGATGCAAAACTGCTGTTTGTAGACTTCAACACATGGGAGAATCTCGACCCCAACCTTATGCCCAACCTGAAGGGTACCCTGCAGATATCAGACTTCTCACTGCTAAACTCAAACACCCCTGAGCTGGACGATGCCCGTGCACACCTCAATGAGTATTTCGGTCAACGTTATCCCGACCGTTTCACCCCTGAGTGTGTACAGTATGCTCAGGTTCCACTTGAAACCTTAGCCCTTATCAGCTACACTTCGGGATCCACCGGGTTCTCAAAGGGGGTAATGCTCAGCCACCGCGTGCTGTGGAGCAATGTGCAATACTGCATTGACTATCTTGATTTCCTTAAACCCGGTGATGGAATAGTATCAATGCTGCCGCTGGCACACATGTATGGGATGATGGTTGATTTCATTTATGGAATAGCAGCCGGCGCCCACCTCAACTTCCTGACACGCACCCCGTCACCGCGCGTTATCATTGAAGCCTTCTCAAAGGTTCACCCCAAGATGATTGTGTCGGTACCGCTGATTCTTGAGAAAATCATCAAGACACGTGTATACCCGCTTCTTGACAAGCCCTTGATGAAGATACTGATGCACGTGCCCTTTGTCGATGACCGCCTGCTCAACAAGATTAAATTACAGCTTCAGGAGGCCTTCGGCGGCCAGTTGCAAGAAATTATTATTGGCGGTGCCGGCCTCAATCATGATGTCGAGGTATTTCTGCGTCGCTTAGGTTTCCCCTACACCGCCGGGTATGGCATGACGGAGTGCGGTCCCCTGATTACCTTTGCTCACGCCAAAGACATCCGCCTGCAATCCTGTGGCCGTGCCGTGGACCGCATGCAATTGCGCATTGACTCACCCGATGGCGGCTATATGGTTCCGGGTGTACTGTGGGTACGTGGCGACAATGTGATGGACGGGTACTATAAGAACCCTGAGGCCACTGAGGCGGTGCTGAAAGACGGCTGGCTGAACACCGGCGATATTTGCCGCATTGACCCTGACGGGTTCCTGTACATACGTGGCCGTGACAAAAATATGATTCTCGGCCCCTCCGGTCAAAATATCTACCCTGAGGAGATTGAACAAAAACTGAACAACCTTCCCTACGTCAACGAGTCCATTATCATTGAGGAGAAAGGGCAACTGACAGCTCTTGTATATCCCGATATTGACAATGCGCGCGCTCAAGGCATATCAATGGATGACCTTATAAAGATGATGGATGACAACCTTGTCCAGCTCAACCGCGAGCTGCCGTCGTTCAGCCGTGTAAGCCACGTGCGTGTGTATAACGAAGAGTTTGAGAAGACCCCCAAAAAGTCAATTAAACGTTACCTGTATCAACGATAACACCCTCCAAACAAATAAAAACAGTCGCCTTGGCTTACCGGCCTTCAAGGCGACTGTTTTATTTCTGGGCATACCCTATCTCTCTTATCAGCAATGCTATCATAGGGCAGCAGCAAAACAAATACCCGATACACTGGGTACCGGGCATTTATCTTAAGGGTCGAAACCCTGTAATTTTCAATCTTTACAGATTACTTCTGAGCAGCGTCAGCGGCGGGAGCCTCAGCAGCGGGAGCCTCAGCGGCGGGAGCAGCAGCCTCCTCAGCGGGAGCAGCAGCCTCTTCAGCAGCGGGAGCAGCAGCCTCCTCAGCGGGAGCAGCAGCCTCTTCAGCAGCGGGAGCCTCGGTAGCGGCGGTGGTGTCGTTGCAAGTTGAGTCACATTTCTTGTCTGATGAGCCACATGAGAAAAGTGATGCGCTGAAAGCTACAGCGAGAAGAAGAACGATCTTTTTCATTTTCGTTTTTAATTAAATATTAATTGAGTTTTTTGGTTTCAAATTCGCGACAAAGTTAAGGCAAATTTCCTTACACACAAAATATCGGCCCAATAATATTGGCCGAAAAAGCCACAAATTTTAATTTTTACTAAAATTTGTAGTCGAATTTGCCATTTTTTAACATTTCATCTTCCCGACTCCCTCTCGCGGGGTCAGTTCCATCTGTCCCCCGGGAACCTCTCCATGAATATGGCAGTTATTTCTCACGAAGGACAAAATTTCTGACAACTTTCCCTTGATATAAAACTGCAAAAATGTTAACTTTGCAAAGATATGGGCCAAAAACGCACAAACATAAAGATAGATGGCCTGCAATTGAGCCTGTTTGATGAGTCTGACGCCAAGGAGGCAGATTTTGTCGCCGGGGTGCACCCCGTCATCGCCAAAGGGGTAAAGGAGATTGCTGCTGCCGAACGCGCAGCTGCCATAGAGCGTGGACGCCGGCATGGCCGCACGGTATTTATGAGTTTCGGCAGCGGCAGCAGCGGCAACTCAGCATACGTGGGCGATGACTGCGGCGGTATCCTTATTGATGCGGGGGTTGACCCGGAGATCGTTGCCAAGGGGTTGCGTGATAACGGCGTGGACCCGGCACACATCGGCGGGATAATCCTGACACATGACCACAGCGACCACATTAGATACGTTTACCGCCTGGTGCGACAATACAAGAATATGCGCATATTCTGCACCCCCCGGGTTATGGAGGGAATGCTTCGCCGCCATAGCATCTCACGGCGCATTAAGGATTACCACACCCCTATTTACAAGGAGTTCCCTTTCAATCCGGTACCGGGATTTGAGGTCACAGCCTTTGAAGTTAGCCATGATGGGTCAGACAACTCAGGTTTTTTTATCCGCAACCTGCACACGCTGAAAACCTTGGGTGTGACAACCGACCTGGGATGCATCACCCCGCGCGTTGACCACTATATGAGTCAGGCCGAGAACCTGATGATTGAAAGCAACTATGATGCCACCATGTTGGCAACCGGACGCTATCCGGCTTACCTCAAAGCCCGTATAGCCGCCGATGCCGGGCACCTTGACAACGTGGTTACGGCACGGTTTCTTGCACGGACGGTTCCGGGGCGCGTCAAAAACATCTTCCTTTGTCACCTCAGTCAAGACAATAATACGCCTGAACTGGCTCTCAGCACTGTCAGGAGTGCCCTTTTGCAGGCCGGAGTCCCCGCTGTAGGTGACGGTTCTGAAAGCCTGCAGGCACGCAATTGTCCCGTTCAGTTGGTGGCTCTTCCACGCCATCGCGTCTCACAGCTCTATGTGCTTGACTGAAAAATAAACCGATTATCATTATAAGTTGTTGTAGTAGTATATATTCAACTATTATAACCGTTATGAGAAAACTTAACACACTGCTGAGCATAGCCACCATTGCTTGCGGCCTTACCACCGCCTCAGCCCAGAGCGCACCGTCAGCACAGATATCTATCCCTGCCGATACCCTGCACTACTCAATCAAGTATCACTTGGGATTTATCGACAAAGAGATAGCACATGGTGTAGCCCAATTCCGGTCATCAGAGGCTGACGGTTTCACCGCGTCACTTTCCGGGTCAAGCATTCCGTGGGAGGGGCGTCAGTACTCCATCACCGATACGTTGTCAAGCACCTTCAGCAATGATGCCGAAACCGGGCTACCCGTTGAGACAATACGCTACATCAACGGCGTCTACACCAAACCGCTTTGCCATGAAGGCCCCAACGGACAACTGATTCTGGAGCAGACGGGAGCCTTCAAAAATATCCATGGCGAGGGTACCCTTGACGCAAGCCCGCTCACCATGGAGGCAGTGACCATAACGGCACGCATGCTGTCAATGTTCTATTATGCCCATGCCCTGCCATTTGAAAACTGGCAACCTGGTCAGGTGGTTAAACTGGACATAAACATGCCTGACGGTGACAACGCCTTCCTTGAGATTAAATATGTAGGTGAGCGTCAGCACTCAAATGACGATGGCACATCATCTGCCGCCTATGCAATGATTTTCAACTACAGCTACAAGGGTGAGCTGAGCAAATATCCCGTTGAATGCGAGATTGATGCCACGCGGCGCGTGCCCTTGTTCTTCTCGGCCGACCTCACTATCGGTCACATGATGATGTCCTTAGTTCCCTGACGGCTTTTCAGACGTACCACGGCGGCGTCCATAGTGGCGTCTGCGCGGCTTACGGGACCTGTCACCTTGAGATTTTTCACCTTTAGATACAGAAGTCGGTTGATCGGCAACGCCTTGCGGCTGTCGGTCAGCTGCTTTTGTTTGGATGGCCTTCTTGCGCGGTTTGCCGCCACGATCCTTGCGACCGCGTCCACGCTGATTGCGCCGCTCACCACCGCCACCACCGCCGCGGCCGTATGACGGGGTGCTTCCCAAATCTGTCGGAACATCCCCCTTGGGAACCTCGGTCTCAATCAGCTCCTCAATTCGGCGAAACTTACCCTGCTCCTTCTCTCCGACAAAAGTAATGGCCCGCCCTGACCCCTGTGCACGGGCCGTACGGCCTACGCGGTGAACATAGTCCTCAGCCTCATGCGGCACATCATAATTCACCACAAGCGAGATATCATCAATATCTATACCGCGTGATACTATATCAGTGGCAACCAACACCTTAACGCGCCCGGCCTTAAAGCCAAGCATCACCTGCTCACGAGTGTTTTGGTCAAGGTCACTGTGCATCTCGGCAACATCAATCTTGGCCTGTCGCAGCGTGCGGGCCAACTGCTTGACCTTGAGCTTTGAGGATGAAAAGACAATCACACGGTCAGGGGGAGTCTGCTTGAAAATATGCTTTATAAGCCCCTCCTTCTGCCGCTCATAGCACACGTATGCAAGCTGTTCGATACGCTCGGCAGGCTTTGAAACGGCGATACGTACCTCAACCGGGTCATTGAGAATCTGCTTGGCCAACTGCTTGATTTTTGGGGGCATGGTTGCTGAAAACATCAGGGTCTGACGGTCGTCAGGCAACTGTTTGACAACCTTCATTATATCGTCAAAGAACCCCATGTCAAGCATACGGTCGGCCTCATCCAGTACAAAGAAAGACACGCGCGACAGATCCACATACCCCATTTGCAGGTGAGCCAACAGGCGCCCCGGGGTTGCAATAATAACCGAAGCACCTGACGTCAGACCACGCTTTTGCGTGTCAAAAGTCTTTCCGTCAGTCCCCCCGTAAATTGCCGTGGAGCTGATTCCCGGCAAGAAATATGCAAATCCCTGCATCTGTTGGTCAATCTGCTGCACAAGCTCGCGCGTGGGGGCCATCACCACACAATTGACCGCGTCCTCCGGAAAACCACCGTCGGCCAATCGGTCAATCACGGGCAGCAAATAAGCGGCTGTTTTGCCGGTACCCGTCTGCGCACACGCAATCAGATCACGGCCCTGTTCAGCCACCGGAATGGCCATCTCCTGCACCGGTGTACACTCCTCAAAGCGCATGGCATCGAGCGCATCCAGCACAAGGTCATTATATAAAACTTCGTCAAATCTCATACCCACAGGCAGTTAACAAAAAGTGAAAATGCCCCGCGACAGAAGTCACAGGGCATTTTTCGAGGGATTGGTCGGGGTGACAAGATTCGAACTTGCGACCACACGCCCCCCAGACGCGTACTCTAACCGGGCTGAGCTACACCCCGAATTTGCAGACCGTTCTCGCGGAAAGCGTTGCAAAGATAAGGGGATTTTTTATTCCGTGCAACTTTTTTTTTATAAAATTTTATTTTTCTGATTTCACACTTTTTGGTGCGCCATCTACTTCTTTGTCTATCACCCTATTAAATGCTTTCGCCCAATTTTTTCTCTGAAAGATTAGTGTGGCGGAAAATGCCGGGTGGTTTGCCCGATGTAATGCAATTCCTTATCTTTGTCCTGCTCCCTCTCCGTGACCACTATCTAATGTTTAAGTAGTAACTTACTAATGACCAAACACTTACTCCTCATTTTTGCCATATTTTTTCCGATTGCAACTTTTGCCGAACTGACGCCGGAGGATATTTCGGCCCTCAATCAAAACACTCCCGGGGGTGGAAGTTTGACCACCGCCTCCGGCAAGTTGGCTTTCCGCTCAGAGAACGGCAAACTTGTCGGCATAGTTAGCGGGTCGGCCACTGCCACCATGGGATGGGACTTCAACAATGTGGTTGACAACCCCAATGAGTTTATAACCTTTGATATCCCGGTCAACGCAGCTCCGGGTAACGGAGGCAATTTCCAGCTTTCAGCACAGCAGTCTGCTCTGCAGCTGAATATGGTGGCGCTCCCCGATGATGTGAACAGGGTTGGTGCCTTCTTCAAGGTCACTTTGTTGGGTAATAATTATTCTCCTTGGATTGAATACGCGCTGCTGAATTGGCGCAGGCTGTCGGTCGGATACGGCTACACCCTGTTTTCTGACAGCAAAGCTGCCCTCCCAACCATTGATTTCCAGGGACCATGCGCCTATACCGGCATTTCAAACACTGTGCTCCAGTATCGGCGGAAGTTAACGCCCGTATTGAGCGCGGGGATTGCCCTGGAGATGCCCACCCTTTCAGCCACTTTCAACAACCGGGACACCGAGGTGTCGCAACGCGTCCCTGACATACCGGTCATGGTCAGCTACGACAAGGGTTGCAACCACCTGCGCGTGTCGGGGGTGGTACGTAATATGATGTATCGTGATAACGTCAGTGACAAAAACCGCGATTGCGTGGGCTGGGGTGTGCAACTTTCCGGCAAAAATGTAATTTGCCCCGCGCTGACGTTGTTCTGGCAAGGTGCTTACGGCAAAGGGTTAGCAAGCTACTTCCAGGACTTTAATGGCGGCGGGCTGGATATGACTCCGGGCCCCGACGGCAAGATGCTTGCCGTCAAGGTATGGGGTGCCTATGCCGGCCTGCAATACAACTTCACCAACAACATCTATGCGTGCGCGGGATACAGCCACTTGCGGGCTTATCCTCAACGATATACCGGTGGTGACTGCCTCTATGCCAATCAGCCCTCTTACACCCAATATGCCGTTGGGAACCTGTTTTGGCAAATCAATAATTACCTCTGTTGGGGTATAGAATATATTTATGGGCGCCGAGTGGACATGAATCGTCAGCAAGGGCACGCATCCCGTGTGCAAACCATGTTGCAATTCAGCTTCTAAACTAAATTTTAAGACTACACCAATGCAACGTACACTTATTATAGGTATAGGAAATATGGTTTTGCAGGATGAGGGGTTCGGCCTGCACGCTATCAAAAGAATTGACCCCGCTACCCTGCCCGAAGGCGTAGATATTGCCGACGGGGGGACAGCCGGCCTTCACCTTATGGGCCTGCTGCAGGACTATGAGAAGATTATTGTGATTGACGCGGCTCTGGATGACAATCCTGTAGGAACCGTGCGCGTGCTGAAACCTCGATACGGGGAATTTCCTCCACTGATTACTGCACATGAGATTGGCCTTAAGGATACCCTTGAGGCCCTGGAGCTCACAGGCTTCAAGCCCGACGTAACCTTAGTGGTATGCTCGGTGCGTAAGTTCAACTCTTTAGGCACAGAACTGAGCCCTGAGGTTGATGCCGCAATCGCCCCGGCCATCAATATGGCACTCGAGGCTGCCGGGTGTCATACATGACTCTTACGGCCCAGATAATCGCTGAGCCATACCCCGACCAATATCAGGCCGCAACCGGTCACACCTATTATAGTAATCTTCTCGCTAAGTATTATTGCCGAGAAAATGAGGGTCCAGATAGGCTGGAAGTACAGGAAGTTGTTGGCACGTATAGTACCCAACTCCTTGATTGACCATGCCCAGACAACATAGGCTACTACCGAACAGAAGATACCAAGGAACAACAGGTTGGCCCAGACCTCAGTGCGCAACAGCACCGTCGGGCTTACCAATTCGGGCTCAAAGCACATAAAGGGTATAGCCGTCAGTACCCCGTAGAAGAAGGTCTTGCGGGTGATGAAGATTGAGGAGTAGAACGCATTGAGGCGGCGCATTGCCACACTGTATATACCAAACGACACAGCTGCCGACAATGCCAGCATATCGCCCAGGGGGTTAATCTTCATCACAAACGATGAGTTGAAGATAACCAACCCCACACCAAGGAATGCCACCACCGAGCCGAGCACCATCCCCCATGTAGGCCGGTCACTACGATACAACAGGCCTACAAAAAGGGCCGTAAAGAGCGGTGACGTGGTGGTGATGAGCGACACATTGGTTGTTAGCGTGTAGTTCAATGCGGTATTCTCGGTGATAAAATAGATGGACCCGCCGCAAAGGCCGCACACCAGGAACCACAACTCATCGCGCCAGTTGTCAGCCATTATGCGCTTGTGGTCAATAAGCAGCAACAGCAGATAGGCCAAGGCAAAACGGTAGACGTAGGTCTCAACCGCCGTCAACCCGTTGTCAAGCAGCACGCGCGTGCTCACAAACGAGCCGCCCCAGCATGCCACAATCGCCACTAATGCCAACTGGCACCAAAAATTTATATTATTCTTCTTAAGTTTTATGGTATTAATAGCGGGTTTCATAAGAGATTTAAGGTAGTTCTTTTCCGCGCCTCAAAGATAGTAAAATCCGTTTCTCCCACAAAGACCCGCACAATATTTCACGCTCAAAATAGTCCTGCAAAACGCAAAAAGAGTAAATTTGCGAA
>CAYMNF010000053.1:0-13381 GCA_964391735.1 uncultured Bacteroides sp.
TGAAATCTGGGGGATAACGCCTGAGGCCTCGATGTTACGCTGGAAAATCTCGGCATAACCGGCCAATGCGTTGATACCCTCCTGGATGCGGGCGCCGCCTGAGTCGTTGAGGCCGATAACGGGGGCACCCATCTTCATGGCCATGTCCATGATTTTGCAAATCTTCAGCGACATGGTCTCGCTCAGCGAGCCGGCGTTCACGGTAAAGTCCTGTGCAAATACATAGACCAGGCGACCGTCAATCGTACCGTAACCGGTTACAACGCCGTCGCCGAGGATAGCCTTCTTCTCCATGCCGAAGTTGTGGCAGCGGTGAAGAACGAACATGTCAATCTCCTCAAACGAACCCTCGTCAAGAAGTTGGTCAATGCGCTCGCGGGCGGTGTATTTACCTTTATCGTGTTGTTTCTGGATAGCCTTCTCGCCGCCACCCATGCGGGCAGTTTGGCGCAGGTCAATGAGTTCCTGTATTTTTTCGAGTTGTGTGCTCATATTCTCTATATTCTGTCTTTTTCAGTAATTATTTTTTCTTGGGGTCCTCGCACAGTTCAATAAGGGTACCCACGGTTGACTTCGGGTGCAGGAAGGCGATGTTCAGGCCCTCAGCGCCACGGCGGGGAGCTTTGTCAATAACCTGTGCGCCTTTCTGCTGAACCTCATCAAGGGCATTCTGTACACCATCTTCAATGGCAAAAGCTATGTGCTGAATACCACCGCGGCCACCGTTTTTCTCAATGAATTTTGAGATGGCACTCTCAGGGGCTGTACCCTCAAGCAGTTCAAGCTTTGTCTGCCCGACTTTGAAGAAAGCCGTGCGTACCTTCTGGTCAGCGACTTCTTCAATAGCAAAGCACTTCAGGCCCAAAATGTTCTCATAAAAGGGGATAGCCTCATCCAGGCTCGGCACAGCGATGCCGATGTGTTCAATGTGTGAAATGTCCATTGGTTGGTGTTTTGGATTTATGGTTTATTATTTAAGTTATTTCAGTGGTTAGACGGTTACGAAATCATTATTTTGCACCGAACGCAATCCCTGAGGACTCCCTGCGTTCGCGACAGAATAATTTTGGGCAAAAATAAACAAAACTTTCCACCCCCACAACAATTTTTCCACTCCTTTTTCCATGGTTTTTTCCAAGGTATTTTTGAAGCTTTTTCCACACTGTTTCTTTTGCAACGAGCAATTGCACTGCGGGCTGAGAATGGTTTTGAAATTTTGGTATTTTGGCATATATTTGCATTGTATGAAAGAAGTGCAGCACAGGCTCCCCGCCGTTGTGACGAATGAAGCCGGGCACATGGCCGATGTCATGGCCTGCGGAGGCATTGTGGCGGGGCCCACCGACACCGTCTGGGGGTTGGCATGCTCGGCCATCTCCCCCGGGGCCGTGCAAAGGTTGCTGCGCCTGAAGGAGCGCCCTGTCGGTAAACCGATGTTGGTGTTGGTAGGCAGCCGCGAGGCTTTTGAGACCGTTGCGGGCATCCCCTACCCTGAGTTGTTTACTGACAACCGACCCACGACTATAATCGTACCAAACCCCGTCTGCCAACTGGCTCCCGGGTTGGTGGCTGAAGACGGGTCCCTGGGGATACGTCTGGTTGAAAGCGGCCCCGCCGGCGCAATGTGCCGGGCACTTGGAGCACCCGTGGTGTCAACCTCGGCCAACTTTGCCGGCCAACCCACCCCGGCGTTTTTCAGCGAGATTGACCCGGAGATTCTGCGCCGGGCTGACTATGTATCAACTGTTGGACGTGAGCGCACCGGACAACGTCCGCAACCATCCCGTATAGTAAAACTGACCCCTGAGGGGGATGTGATCACGATAAGGCCATGAGTGTGAACCAAACGAGCGAACCACAGCGCAGCACCGATGTCTTTGTTGACTGGGTTGCTGTGTTTATCGGGGTAGTGGGGGCACTGATTTGCCGCTTCTACATCACCGGCCGGTTTTTGCCCTTTGAGCAGTCGTCGCTTGACACCTACATGTTCTCATACCCCTTGGTGGCTGAATGGATTATCTTCCCCCTGATGATGTTAGGGCTGTACTGGATAACGGGATATTATGCCGATGTCAAGCGCAAAAGCCGTGCAACGGTAATGGGCAACACTGTTTTATGCGGTATTCTGGGCACGCTGATTATATTTTTTCTGGTACTGTTGAATGACGGATTGCCCAGGCGTGTGTATACCTACCGGGTTGTACTGCAGTTCTTCTTGTGGCTGACGGTGCTACCGCTCATTGAACGATTGTGGCTGGCGAACCGTCGCGGCCGCATGTTTCGCAACGGACGGTGGAAAAGCCCCACGGCGGTGTTGGGTACCGGACACCAGGCCCAGTCAATGGTGTCGCGTATCAACCGGGCTCCGGGACAAATGGGTTTTGACATCCTCTACATGGCCGAAAAGGGGAAAGACAGCGATGCCGGCAACCTCAGCGGTCGCGTAATCCCCTTTGACACCCTGTGTGAATATGTAAAAGAGGGGAAAATAAAGACGGTAATCGTCGCCCCCGGTCAGCCCCGTGAGGTGGTGTATGCCATGTTGCCAACCCTTATTGAGAACAACGTATCGGTGTGGATTAGTCCTGACCCGGACAGCCCCATACAGACAACGGTACGCTTCAGCGACGTCACAAGTGAGCCGCTTATCAACCTCACCTCACCGCACATGTCGCCAGGGGTTGAGAACATAAAGAGGGTAATCGACATTGTGGCCTCAGCGGTGGCCTTAGTGGTGATAAGCCCCCTGATGGGTGTGCTTGCCCTGGCAGTGAAGGCTGACTCAAAAGGGCCCGTGCTGTTTAAGCAGGAGCGGCTCGGACGAAACCGGAAACCCTTCAGGATTTTCAAGTTCAGGTCCATGCGCACAGATGCCGAGGCCGGCGGGCCGGCCCTAAGCAGCGAGAAGGACAACCGCGTTACCCGTTTAGGGAGCTTTATGCGCAAATACCGGCTGGATGAGCTGCCCAACTTCATCAACGTGTTACGCGGGGATATGTCACTGGTGGGGCCGCGTCCTGAACGGGCCTATTTCGCTCACCGCATTATGCAACGTGCGCCCCAATATGCCATGCTTTACACCGTTCGACCCGGCATCACCGGCTGGGGAATGGTCAAATTCGGTTACGCAAGCAATGTGGACCAGATGATTGAACGCATGCGCTATGACCTGCTGTACATTGAGAATGCCTCAATGAGCATTGACATAAAGATATTGTTCCACACCGTGCACACGGTAATAACCGGGAAAGGCCTGTGACACAACGCGGAACCAAAATGCCCCGATGGTTCAAGAGCCTGCTGATGTGGCGTGAGAGGCACATCAGTGAGAAAACCTTTGTGATGGTTCTGGCACTGATTGTGGGTATCCTTGGTGGTTTTGCGGCATTAGTCTTAAAAGGGCTGATACATATTATCTCCTCACTGCTGACCGGGCGTATGGATGCCGGCACCGAGAACATCTGGCTTTTTATCCTGCCTTTTGTGGGGGTGATAATCTGCTACCTTTATGTGCGCTTTTTTGTCAGGGAAAACATAAGCCACGGCGTGACGCGCGTTCTGTATGCCATTTCACAAAAAAAGAGCCGGCTGAAGAGTAAGAACATGTATACGTCGGTCATAGCATCCTCCATAACGATAGGGTTTGGCGGGTCGGTAGGTGCCGAGGGTCCGATAGTGTATACCGGGGCAGCCATCGGGTCAAATTTGGGTTCGCTGTTCAGGATGTCGCCTCGCATCCTGATGATTCTTGTTGGTTGCGGGGCTGCCGCGGGGATTGCCGGTATTTTCAAGGCTCCGATTGCCGGCATGCTTTTTACCCTTGAGGTCCTGATGATAGACCTTACCACCGTCACGGTGATGCCCCTGTTGATAGCCTCGATAAGCGCGGCAACGGTGGCATACATATTCACCGGCTATAACTTTGAATTCTTCTTTATGCAAAGTGAGCCGTTTGAGACGGCCCGCATCCCCTACGTCATATTTTTAGGTCTGTTCTGTGCGGGGATTAGCCTGTACTTTACCAAAGTGATGACATTAATGGAGGGTACCTTCAAGCGTATCACCAACCCGTGGCTGCGACTGCTTTTCGGCGGGGTACTTCTGTCGGCACTGGTGTTCCTCTTCCCTCCGCTGTATGGCGAGGGGTATCAGGGAATCATCGAGTTGCTGGGGGGCGACCCGTCCAATATTGTGCGCACATCACTCTTTTACTCGGACCGCCACAACGTATCCACCATATTGCTGTTTACTGCTGCGGTTATGCTGATGAAGGCCTTTGCAACATCCGCTACCAACGGCGCGGGAGGTGTGGGCGGAACCTTTGCACCCTCCCTGTTTGTCGGTTGTATAGCAGGCTTTTTCTTTTCCTATCTGCTTAACCACCTCTTCGGGCTGGACCTTTCAGTGAAGAACTTTGCCCTGATGGGTATGGCGGGCGTGATGGCCGGTGTTATGCACGCGCCCCTGATGGGGATATTTCTCACGGCCGAACTCACCGGCGGGTATGAACTGTTTCTACCCTTGCTGATAGTGGCCTGCATATCTTATGGCGTCACCAAACAGATAAGTCCATACAGCATCTACACCATGCGCTTGGCACGGCGTGGTGAGCTGCTTACGCACCACAAGGACAAGGCGGTGCTGACGTTGCTGAAGATTGACAACGTCATTGAGCATGACTGCATACCGGTGCGCCCCGAGATGACCCTCGGCGACATGGTAGGGGTGATTTCGCGGTCATCGCGCAATATCTTCCCGGTTGTGGACACCGGGGGTAACCTGTTGGGGATAGTTCTTTTGGATGATATCCGCAACATCATGTTCCGCACCGACCTGTATAAACGAATGAGGGTAAGCAAGTTCATGTCGATGCCCCCCGCGCGAGTAATCCTGGGCTCACCGATGGACCATGTCATGAAGATATTTGACGACACCGGGGCGTGGAATCTGCCGGTTGTCGACGAGCGCGGCTGCTATCAGGGGTTTGTGTCAAAATCAAAAATATTCAACTCATACCGGCACGTACTGCGCCACTATAGCGATGACTGATACAGCTGCACAATTTTTGCCTACCACAGTAAAGGAGATGAAGGCCCTTGGATGGGAACGGCCGGATATAGTGTTGTTCTCGGGTGATGCGTATGTTGACCATCCGTCGTTTGCGGCAGCTGTTCTGGGGCGTGTTTTGCAATCCCATGGTTATAAAGTAGCCATCGTTCCGCAACCGAACTGGCAGGATGATCTGCGGGATTTCAAGAAATTCGGTGCACCGAGACTGTTCTTTGGAGTTTCGGCGGGAGCCATGGACTCAATGGTTAACCACTACACGGCAGCGCGGCGCCTGCGCCACGACGACGCATATACCCCCGGGGGGCGTCACGGCGCGCGCCCTGATTATCCCACCATAGTTTACTCAGGCATCCTCAAGGAGCTGTACCCTGACACGCCGGTTATTGCCGGTGGTATTGAGGCATCAATGCGCCGGCTAAGCCATTATGATTATTGGCAGGACCGACTGCGTCCCTCTATCCTGATGGATTGCAAGGCCGACATGCTGATGTATGGCATGGGAGAGGCCGGGATTGTGGAGTTGGCTCAACGCCTGGATGCCGGAGAATTGATTACTGACATCAAGGATATGCCCCAAACTGTGGTGAGGTCAACAAAAAATGAGATGGAGGCCTATGAAGGCAGCAAAATCATCTTGCACAGTTTTGCCGAATGTCAGCGCAATAAGCGCAGCCAGGCCGAGAACTTCAAACATATCGAGCAGCAGAGCAACCGATTGGTTCCGGATACCACGCTGTGGCAACCCGCCGGCGGTAAAGACCAATCCGTCATACGTGTCAACCCGATGCGCCCACCGCTTTCCGCCGAGGAAATCGACCGTATTTATGACCTCCCCTACACCCGGAGCCCCCATCCCCGTTATCGCGGCAAAACCATCCCGGCCTATGAGATGATTAAGCACTCGGTGACGATGCACCGAGGCTGCTTCGGCGGATGCGCTTTTTGCACCATTTCAGCTCATCAGGGAAAATTCATCGCATCGCGCAGCCCCAAGTCGGTGCTGAACGAGGTTAAACAGGTATGCCGAATGCCGGACTTTAAAGGGTACCTGAGTGACCTTGGAGGGCCATCGGCAAACATGTACGGTATGGGTGGTAAAAATAAGGAAATATGCGCTAAATGTCTACGCCCCTCCTGCCTGCATCCGGCTCCATGCCCTAACCTGAACACCGACCATGGCCCCTTGCTTGACCTGTATCACCGGGTTGATGCGCTGCCTGGGATAAAGAAATCCTTTATAGGGAGTGGTGTGCGGTATGACCTTTCGATGCATCCCACAGGGGACCCGAATATTGATGCGGTAAACCGCCGGTACAACCGTGAGCTTATTGAGAAACATGTTTCAGGCCGGCTGAAGGTTGCCCCTGAGCATACCTCAGACAAGGTGTTGGATATTATGCGTAAACCCTCATTCACGCAATATCACAAATTCTCAAAAATCTTTGATGACATAAATCGCCAAACCGGTCAGAAACAGCAACTTATTCCCTATTTTATATCTTCACATCCGGGTTGCAGGGAGGTGGATATGGCTGAGTTGGCTGTTGAGACCAAGGGTTTGGGGCTGCGACTTGAACAGGTTCAGGATTTCACCCCCACCCCCATGACACTGTCAACCGAAATATATTACACGGGGTTACATCCCTACACCCTTGAGCATATTTTCACCCCTACCACGCCGGCAGAGAAGTTGGCCCAGCGCAAATACTTCTTCTGGTATGATCCTAAGCAGAGGGCAGATATTGAAAGGTCGCTGAGACGATTGCACCGCCCTGACCTGTTAGCCGCCCTTTATCAACCAAGGCACCACAAGGTAACCCCGCACAAAGAAATTAGCGGTCAACAAAGGTCAGGCGGGCGCGGCAATGGGCGCGGCCGTCAACGCTGATCTCTGTATTGTATTTCCCCTCCCCCATATCCTCAATTTGGAACAGACAAGGGACGCCGGCTTGTGTCTCGGCGAGGTATGCGATATCAAGGCGACGCAGGAATAGGGCCTCATGGAACTCAGGGGTGAAACAATCCATCAGGCGTTCGGTATAGCGTGCTGAATTTACATGTCGGTTAAAGTCCAAGTCGCTGTATGTAAACTCCTTGATTATGGTTTTTGAGCCCTCGCCGGGGGTTACCAAACGGGGTTGCGGCTCAATTGGACAGGGACGGTCACCGAAACAGTCCACCGGCTTGATGGCCACCGGCCGACGACGCAGGATGTCAATACAAGCCCAGACCGAGCGGCCATAGGCAATAGGATTATCCTCGGCATCCAAAACGGCAAAGTTGCGGTCGCTGAGATGTCGGTTGAAACTCTCAATCCACGTCACCACACGATAAGTCTCGTTGATTCGCGGCATACGCTCAGCCTCAATACTCATACGTACCAACACCCATCCGGCATTCTGCTTGAGTAAATCCTCGTAGCCCACACCTATTTCATTAGCATGGAGGGTGGCTGCCACAATCATGCGGGTCTCGAGCATCGGCATTGTCATCTCTCCGCTGGGTCCACACAAGGCTGCAGACTGAAAAATAGGGCTGCTGATATATTCGTTGTGATACATATTATTCTGTGTTTTTCAACCAAGAAGGTAATTCCTTTACCCGAAAAGAGCTTTTACGGCATCTTCAACCTTTGCGGTTTCTATAATATCAAGTTTAAAGCGAGAGCGGTCAACCCCTTTCAGCGCATTGGGGGCGATAATGATTCTTTCCATACCCATTTTGTGCGCCTCGATAAGACGTTGCTCCATACGGATAGCGGGCCGAATCTCGCCGGAGAGGCCGACCTCCCCGACAACACAAGTCTTACGCGACACCGGTATATCAATATTAGAGGAGATAATGGCAGCTATCACCGCAAGGTCCAAAGCCGGGTCATTTACCTTCAGGCCCCCGGCAATGTTCAGGAAGACATCCTTTTGTCCCAACTTGAATCCGACCCTTTTCTCGAGGACGGCCAGAAGCATATTCATGCGTCGAGGATCAAAACCCGTTACGGACCGTTGCGGGGTACCGTAAGCTGCGGTACTCACAAGGGCCTGCGCCTCAATCAGGAATGGACGCACGCCTTCAAGGGTTATACCGGTTGAGATACCCGACAAAGACTCATCGGCATTGCTCAGAAGCATCTCGCCGGGGTTGGTGACCTCACGCAAGCCCCGCTGAATCATCTCATAAATGCCGAGTTCGTTGGTTGAACCAAAGCGGTTTTTGATGGCTCGTAAAATACGGTACATATACTGTCGGTCACCCTCAAACTGCAAAACGGCGTCAACTATATGCTCGAGGACCTTGGGGCCCGCAATTGCCCCCTCTTTGGTTATATGCCCGATAAGGATGACGGGAATACCCGTTTCCTTGGCAAGCCGCAGAAGCCGGGCAGCACACTCGCGTACCTGGCTTACCGACCCGGCTGCAGCATCCAGCTCATCACTGGCAATTGTCTGTATAGAGTCTACCACCAATAGGCTCGGGTTAAGGGCCTCAACGTGGGCGATGATGTTCTCTAAGGATGTTTCACAGGCAACGAAAATATTGTCAGCGGTGTGACCGATGCGGTCGGCACGCATTTTTATTTGTTGAGCACTTTCCTCGCCGGAGACATAAAGAACATTTCGCCCCCGCATACACAGTACGTTTTGCAGTACCAAGGTACTTTTCCCAATACCGGGTTCACCACCAATCAGTACCAGTGAGCCACATACCAATCCGCCCCCAAGCACACGGTTCAGCTCTGAGCTGGGCATCTTGATTCGTTGTTCTGCACCGGCCTCAATCTCAGTGACTGCAATAGGCTTTGACTGTCTGCGCCCGTTGGCGTTGAGGGTTTTGCTGAGCCCTGAACGTGTCCTCTTTTCGGGGAGGACCTTTTCCTCAACCATTGTGTTCCACTCGCCGCACGCCGGGCAACGCCCCATCCATTTTGGAGACTCGGCACCGCAATTATTACAAAACCAGGCAGTTTTAATCTTTGTGGCCATAGGGGGTAAGAAATTTACTTTAGTAGAGGACGACGAAACTCAGCCACCGTCAGGGCACAAGCCACAGCAGCGTTGAGGGACTCTGAGGTTGGAACCCCGGGTGGATAGTTGGGAATGGACAGCCGCAAATCGGCACACTCAGCCACCGCGTCAGACACCCCGTGTCCCTCGTTCCCAATCACTATCACCGCATCACGTGGCAATTGAGCGGCATAAAGATTCTCCCCGTCAAGAAACGTAGCCGCCACAGGCAGGGAGGTGTGTCGCAGAAGCATCGGCAAGTCACCGTATATACACCGCACACGTGATATTGCCCCCATGGTGGCCTGCACGACCTTAGGCGAAAAACAGTCAACCGTATGCCTTGAGCACAAAATTGTGTCAATCCCGAACCAATCGGCAAGCCGCATTATGGTACCCAGATTCCCCGGGTCCTGAATGCCGTCCAAAGCAAGGAGCAACCCATCATGCGGAATTGGCGCTTCAGCATCAGGTAACCGATAAACGGCGATTACGTCGGGGGCCGTACTCAGTGACGACATACGCTCAATATCTGCCGGGGAGCAGACCTCAACAGTAACCCAAGGATGCGCGGCGCTCCATGCAGATGTAGCATATATTGCCTCAATATCAAACGCATCCTTTGTGTCAAGGACGCACTTGGTGCCCTCAGCCTTAAACAGGCCCAGGCGTCGCCGCCACTTTGCATCAGCAAGGCGGGCAATGTTTTTTCGGGTTTCAGCTGTGGGCATCTTCCGTGGTCGGCAAATGGACATCAAGCTGCGGGAAGGGGAAATCTATACCGCAGGTGGGCAGTTCATTATAAAACCGCTCGTTATACTTAAAGTATATCTCCCAATACTTGTTTGACTTGGCCCAGGCGCGCACTGTCAACACCACGGCACTGTCGCCAAGTTCAGATAACACAACAACCGGGCTGCGGTCAAGGTTTTCGCGGTCAGCAATGGGGGTGGGCATCATCGGCTCGTCAAGTTGAGCCTGCAGGTTGCGCCGATGCCTGTGAAAAAGTCGGTACCAGAATCCGCGTTTCTTTTCCTCTTGCAGGGTTTGCTCGGTTTCAAGCTCGCTTTCATTCTTCGCAGCCTCCTCCTCAGCAGCCTCACGCCTAAAGTCGGCAAAGGTGGTCTTAACAATATCATTGTCGGCATCAAACATTGCCATAACTTTTTGACGGGCATCCTCAACACGATTACCATAGCTGATACCCACCGTCCAGTCAATACGCCTGAAGTCCTCACGGCTCCAGTTGTTGATTGAGCCGGTTGACAAGCCGCCGTTGGGGATGATGATGCTTTTGTTGTCAGGGGTGTTGATAATGGTATTGAAGATTTGTATCTCGGTAACAGTTCCCTGGAACCCTTGTGCCTCAATGTAGTCGCCGATTTTGTAGGGTTTAAGCAAAAGGATCAGCACGCCGCCGGCAAAGTTTTGCAAGGTACCGCTCAGAGCCATACCGATGGCCACACCGGCCGAAGCGAATATGGCGATGAACGAGCTGGTCTCAATCCCTAAGATACTGATTATAGTAACGATAAGGATAAAGTACAGGACTATCCTTATCAACGACAGGATGAAGGTGGTTAGGGACCTGTCAACCTGACGGCGCGTCATAATGCTGTCGGTCAATACATAAAGTTTCTTGATTATGTATTTCCCGACATAGAAAACCAGAATGGCAATACCCAAATGTATGGCAAACTGCACAATGTCATATGTCAACTTGTTCAGCAAATCGTCAAGCGACATTTGCTTTAAGTTTGACAACTCCTTTGTGGCGTTGCTGACAATAGAGTCAGTCTTTACCGGCAACTCGGGTGTTGGTATCTGCAGGTGAATCATTCAGCGATTTGTGTAAAACGTTGGTTTAGAGCCGCAACATCCCTCCACCACTGCAGCTCGGTATATCCTTTTTGCTTGGCATCATTTGAGTCAATAGGGATGCCGCATGAGAGACCGCTGTAGTTCATGATTTTGATCTGTTCAAAGACGGTAGGGGTAGCTGCCGCATAGGTCACGGCATCCCCAAGAGCCTTCTCCCATTGTGCTGAGAGGGTGTCATCAACCGGTGTCAAAGAGCGCGCCCATTGGCCAAAATCATACAGACGCACCGAATATGTGCGCGAATACTGCTGATAGTATACGAGGTCCATCCCTTCAATGGCTCCCGAGGCAAGAATATTTGCTGTTGATGAAGCCAAGGCATCTAATGCCGAGGCATCGACAACGCTGATGGTGCAGGTTCGATCTGAGCCTGAGAGGGCATCATAGTAGGTGAAAGTTGCACGTGCAGCCCCCTCGACATCCGGTCCCTGAGGGTTAAAGAAATGGGGCAAAGTGAGGTCGTATGGCATTCCGGGTGCCGGAAGCTCAGTCACCGACCCGGCAAATTGTGACGTAAAACCGCGCAATTCATACAAGCTCTCAACTGTCATCATATAACAGCAGTCAAAATATATGAAGTCAAAGAAGCGCCCTTCAAGCCCTTTGGCCAAGGAGAGAATGGTCATCTTCATTCCCCGGTCATTGCCCCATGAACGATTTTGAGCACGTGAGCCGGTATCCTTAATCCATCCTGTTGCATGGCTCCACAACACCAATCCACGGTAGCGGGCAGGAACATCCTCAAAGAATTTGTCGAGGACCTGAGCCATACGCTCCGGGTCAGTTGAATAAATCTGGGGATCGTCAGGATAGACCAGCAACGTGTCAGGGGCTGCCCCCTTTTTCAGTTCTACGAGTACGGGGGCCTTCCCGCTTTCAGTGCCACGGCGATTATGGTATATCAGCAATCGGTCGTGTGGTCCTAAAACTCCGGCATCAACGGCCAGTTGCATCTCATCCAGGTCAGCGGCATCATACCGCCCCGTACCAAGCGAGTTGTCAGCCACCATATACACCAAAAGGGCCGTACCCTCGGGGGCCGGAGGCTCAGGGTCATCGCCGGGGCCCGGCTCAACGGCGGGGGGAGTATCGGGCGTTAAATCATCCTCAACGTCGTTGTTGTGGCTGCAGGATGCCAAAATGAGGCTCGCGACAACTGCCGCGAGCCATATAAAGTTTTTTTGCAGTTTCGTGAATTTCATATTCTTGAAACGCTTTTAGTTACTTGATTATTGCACAGCCTCAAAGCCTCTGCACCAAAAAAATCTCGGTGGGGAAGTGGTCACTGTATCCGTCAAGCCATACGCCCCCTGAGTAAGTGCGCAGCGGGGAACCTTTGCGGCTACCCTCTTTGTCATACAGGAAGTCAAAATTGTTAACCTTACACTTCCAGTACTCAAGGTGTCCTGGCTTGGCGTTCTCCTTCAGCAGACCGCCGCTGATGATAATCTGGTCAAAAAGATTCCATGAGCCCTTGTAGGCCAATGTACCGATACCCTTGTCAAGCATCTTCCACCAGGGGTTGTAGAAACCATCGGGACCAACATCCTTGGCATCGCGCTTTGCACCAAGCACCTTTGCACATGAGACATCCTGGGGGTCATCATTGAGGTCACCCATCACGATAACCGGTTGGCCGGGACGAATTTTCCACAGAGAATCGGCAATCTCCTTGCTGAGGGCAGCGGCCCCTTCGCGCAGGTAGCTTGACTGTTTTTGTCCGCCCAGACGTGAGGGCCAGTGGTTAACAATTACACTTATGGTGTCATTACCCAAAAGGCCGGTAACACACATCTGGTCACGAGTGCGTAAACGGGGATTTTCGGGCATCACCAGACGATGATTTGTAACATTCAGCACCTTGAAAAAGCGGGGGTTGTACAGCAATCCCACATCAACACCGCGGCGGTCAGGGCTGTCATGGTGTACAATCCCGTACATGCGACCCTTTATAGCCTCGGCCTTAACAAGATCCTGCAGCACGGTGATGTTCTCAATCTCGCTGACACCAATGATAGCGGGGCCCTGAGGGGTAACGTCATTGGCCATTGCATCGATGGCACGTGCCAGATTCTTGATTTTGCTCCAGTATTTATGGTCATTCCACTGGCGTGCACCGTTAGGTGAGAACTCCAGGTCATACGAGCCGTTGTTGTTGATGGTGTCAAACAGGTTTTCAAGATTGTAGAAGGCTATGCCATATACCTTCATCTTGCCACCATCCTTCTTAACATTCTCGCTGACACCGGGTGTCACACATATCAGGGCCAGAGCCACCACAGCAGCAAATGCCGCCAAAAGCTTCTTCATGGTTGTTTTTTAGTTGATTTGGCCGCTAAGGTACACATTATTTTCTATAAAGTCAAATAACCCTTCAAGCAACTTTCCAAGCAACTTTTCGGTTACTTTTTGTAGCCAATATAATTCGT
>CAYMNF010000054.1:0-13330 GCA_964391735.1 uncultured Bacteroides sp.
CCTGCACCACCAACTGCCTGGCTCCCATCGCCAAGGTGCTCAACGACAAGTTCGGCATCAAGAGCGGTCTGATGACCACCGTACACTCCACCACCGCTACCCAGAAGACCGTTGACGGTCCGTCAATGAAAGACTGGCGCGGTGGCCGTGCTGCCTCAGGCAACATCATCCCCTCATCAACCGGCGCTGCCAAGGCTGTGGGCAAAGTTATCCCCGAGCTCAACGGCAAACTCACCGGTATCTCAATGCGCGTCCCCACCCTTGACGTGTCTGTTGTTGACCTCACCTGCAACCTTGAGAAACCCGCTACCAAAGAGGACATCTGCAAGGCCATGAAAGAGGCTGCCGAGGGCGAACTCAAGGGCGTTCTGGGTTACACCGAAGACGCAGTTGTAAGCAGCGACTTCCTCGGTGACCCCCGCACCTCAATCTTTGACGCAAACGCCGGTGTATACTTGACCGACGACTTCGTTAAGGTTATCTCATGGTACGACAACGAGATCGGCTACTCAAACAAAGTGCTTGACCTCATCGCCACCATGGTACGCAAAAACGCATAAGGTCTCTGACTTTTCATAACAATTTATCGCTGGGGGCGTGCCGCTTGGTACGCCCCTTTTTTCTTTTCCACCCCTTGTTTGACCCCCATGTTTGACCCCGAGATAAAATCCCTGCTTGACGATGCCGTGCAGCGTATAAACCGGCCACAGTTTATCGAGGCCGACCCCGTGCAGTTCCCGCGGTTGTACACTGCCACCCCCGACATTGAAATCGCCGCCCTGATTGCCGCCACAATTGCTTGGGGGCGACGACCCATGATTCTGCGCAATGCCTCACGCATCCTTAGCCTGATGGGACATCAACCGGCAAAATTCACCCTTGAGGGGGCGTATGAGGAGCTCCCTGACGAGTTGAACCTGCATCGCACCTTCTTCACCCGCCACCTCAAACAGATGTTGCGCGGGCTGCGACCCATCTACAAAAAATATGGAACTCTCGACAGGTTTGTGAGCGAATGCGGGCTGAATAGCGACGGCGATGCACCATGGCGCATCTCGGCTGCCGTGCGCGCCATTATGGCCGATGAAAACGGCGGGGAAATTGCACCCGGAATCTTCTCGGGCGACACCTCGGCCCTGAAACGCCTTAACATGGCCCTGCGTTGGCTGGTGCGCAACGACGGCATTATTGACCTGGGTATCTGGAAATCACTCACGCCCGACCGGCTGTTTATACCCCTTGATGTGCACGTTCAGCGCACAGCACGGGAGTTGGGCCTGCTGACGCGGCGCTCAAACGACCGCAAAGCGGCGGTGCAACTGACACAGGCCCTCAGGGAGATGCGCCCCGATGACCCGGTGATATACGATTTTGCGCTTTTCGGCCTGTCGAACCCCGAGGCCCTCAGAACAGAAGAACAACGGCAACAGCCGGGGTGACAAGCAGCAGCGAGTCGATACGGTCAAGGATTCCTCCATGGCCGGGCAAGATGTTGCCTGAGTCCTTGACGCCCAAGGTGCGCTTGATGCGGCTCTCAGCCAGGTCACCCAATGTGCCTACAACGCCGGCACACAGCCCCACACCAAACAGTGTCCACAGCGGAATGGCACCGAACTGCGCGGGGAAACAAAAATAAAATATGGGGGCTGCCGCCACGGCAAACACCACGCCGCCAACAAACCCCTCAACCGACTTTTTCGGCGAGACACGTTCAAGCAACCTGTGGCGTCCAATGGCCGAGCCTACCAGATAAGCCCCGGTGTCGTTCAGCCATATCATTATGAACATTGCCAACACCACCCAACGGCCTGCATCACCGGCGGCGCGCATGCCGTACAGCAGTGCCATCGGCAACACTATATAAATCATTGCCATAAAGGAGAAGGCCGTTGATAGCAGTGCATCACGGCGGCGGGAATATACCATAGCAACCAACTTCACCAACACGTACACCAGGAAGATGCCAAAGAGCACCTCGGTGGCCACACCACCGGCGCCTGCGCTCACCAGCAGCAATGCACCCACAACGTCAATCAAGGCCGATGTCATGGTGGCATGGCCCGTTATGCGCACAAACTCGCTGACACCGAGGGCCGCCAAAAGGTAGCACAGCAACATCATCGTTACATTTGACACCATAACGCCGGCCACTATCAGGGCTACATATATCAGGCCCGTGAGGGCACGCGTCATCAGATTTCTCATACTCTCTTTTATTTTTCTGTGCTACTTACCCTACAGGGCTAAAATAGGTCCTGAAGTGAAACCTCGTCACTCTCGCACTCCTCAAGTTTCTCCTCAAGTTTCTCCTCAAACGTCTTGACGTCCAGCCCTTGTGACTTCAGCAGGCCGTTATATATGCGTAGTATATCGCGTCCGTAGTTGGGGTTCATCGCCCACCGCATGCTCAGGGCCTCCCACTCGGGGGCACACCCGCGCGTCACCAAGGCGAACCGAGGGTCATACACCGTAGCCTCCTCCGGCAGAGCCTCCTTGCAGCAATAGGCATACAGATGTTGCACCATAGCCTCGACACCCTGCTCGACAGTGTCAAATGAGGCGCCCTTCAGGCCCCCGCTGACAACCCCCATGCCGCAGTAATTATGCTGGTCGGGGGTCACCGCGGTGCCACCGCCAAACCTGAACCACCCGGTCTCGAGCACCGCCTGGCACAGAGCCACATCCCCGCGGATGCCGTAACGCTCGCCCACGTCAAAAAATGCTGTGGCAATCTGAGGGTCAAAGTCGGGGTTGTGTTGCTGCACATATTGCGTCATGGCAGCGGCATCAACACGCGCCTTGCCGGCAATGGGCTCACCGCCAAAAACCGCCATAAGGCAGCTTGTCCACAACGTTATCGCAATCACAATCCTTCTCATGCCACCACAAAAGTAATAATCCGGCACCAATATTCCAAACCGGCACGCTCCCCCACCCCGCATTTTTGGCAGACCCCCAATTTTTTTTGAGAATTTTTTGAGAATTTTTGGCGAGGATTTTGTTTGTCTCATTTCAGATTTATCGGTAAATTAGCGCATTGAAAACATCCTTTGCTCCATGAAAGACCCACACCGTTATTGCGTGATTATGTGTGGCGGTATCGGCAGCCGCTTTTGGCCGGCCAGCCGCACCGGCCGCCCTAAACAATTCCTTGATTTTTTCGGCACCGGGCGCTCTCTGCTACAGATGTGCTATGACAGGGTACTTCCCCTTGTTGACCCTGACCATATAGTTGTTGTTACAAACCAAGCCTATCGCCAGTTGGTTATAGACCAATTGCCCGACGTCAGCCCGCAGATGATTCTGTGCGAGCCGGCACGGCGCAACACCGCACCCGCAATTGCATGGGCCGCATATCACATTAACGCTATGGACCCCCAGGCGTCAATGATTGTGACACCCTCAGACCATTTTATCACCCATGAGAACGCGTTTGTCGAGTGCATGGCCCGCGGTTTTGAGTTTGTCGAGACACACGATGCCCTGTTGACATTGGGAATAAAGCCTACGCGCCCCGAGACCGGGTATGGGTATATCCAAATCGGCACCCAATCTGACACCCCGGGCTTCAGCCACGTGAAAACGTTCACCGAGAAACCTGACCTGGCTCTGGCAAAGGTTTTCGTGCAGAGCGGTGAGTTCTTCTGGAACTCAGGGATATTCCTGTGGCGCGCCTCCACTATTATCAACGCACTGCACGCCGATGCCCCCGACCTTGCCGCCGTCTTCGATGAGAATATGGGAAACCGCGTTGACGTCCCGCAAAAAGCCATCGAAGCCGCCTTTGCCGGCTGCCCCGCCATCTCCATTGACTATGCCGTAATGGAGAAAGCTGCCAACGTCTTTGTCGAGATAGCCGACTTCGGGTGGAGCGACCTGGGCACTTGGGGTTCCCTCTATGACAAGTCACCCAAAAACCACGCCCGCAACGTACAGCAAAATTGCAAAGTTCTTGCCTATGAGGCCGAGGGAAACATAATATCGGTTGAGAAACGCGGCAAACTCGTTGCCGTGCGCGGTCTCAAAGACTACATCATTGCCGACACCGACGACGTTCTGCTCATATACCCGCGCGATGCCGAGCAAGAGCTGCGCCAGGTGGTCACCGACGTCAAACAAGCCTACGGCGACCAACACACATAATTCACTGGTTAACAAAGGCGTAGAAATATATTAACCTTTTTTAACAAAATTAATCACCTTGAATACTTGCACAGAAAGAATTTCCACTCTATCTTTGCAGTGCAAATAGGGCGATTTAGTGTAGTGGCCTAGCACGCCACCCTCTCACGGTGGAGACCAGGGTTCGATTCCCTGATTCGCTACTCGCCAGCAAAACAGAGACTATCCTCCGATAGCCTCTGTTTTTTTGTACCCCTCCGCCATGATAATACCCAAACGTAGAGACGGCAAGCCAACTCTGCACAAACGATTGATTATCATTCCTTTATAGCCCAGGACACTACCCCTCCCGGAATACTACCGAAGGTGACATGTTCGGCTATAGCGTCCACCGGTCGGCCCGGAAACATCATCATTGCCCCGACTTGCTTGCTCTATACGCCTTGGAACTCATTATTATTTCTTTGGCAATCTTAAATATCTTTCCCCAAATACCCTCTGCTTCCATTGGTATTCTTTCCCATCCGTTATTTAAATCGCGTTTGTTACTTTCTGTATAATCTTTAGAAGAACTTACTTTACCATTAGCATCAATCCATTCATCATAAACTGAACGGTAGCTCTTTAAACTTGGCCGGATTTCAAAAGTAGTGATATTCTCTGCATGACTTTTGCAATAGAAATCATTACTTCTTTTATACCCGGGAAACTCTCTTTTTACTTTTATCACATAATTGCCTTCTGTATTAACAGAAACAGTTTCACAAACGTAGATGACTTCTGCCGATCGGCTTCCTGAGTTATTCAGTTTCTGAACAAAACGCCATTGACCAAAGACACATAAAGGCATCAAATACACAAGCACCAATACTATTACTTGCTTTACCGGGGTACAGAAAAATGATTTCATAATATCGTTATTCGTTTTCTTCAATAAATGTAAACACGACTTCTCGAGATTCCAATCTATCTGAGTGAATCGGATCAATCGTAACTAAAAAGTTATCCCCGCCATAGAACACATAGCCTTCTCGTGTTGAAGTACCAACTTCATATATCTTGTCTCGCCTCAACTTTTTATCGGGATATATTGAGTAAGTCTTGATACAGCAATTCTCATTCCTGTTGACAGAGCGGAATGTCCATTTCTTTCCACTGGGCACTATTATCATTTTGGATGATATCTGCCCCCCATGCATAGACACGTCATAACCATACGAGCCATAGGCTGATTGAATACTGCCATACTCAACAGTATACCCAAGCGTTACCTCAATAGTCCGCCGTGTTCCTATCTTGTCATCAGGCTTCTGCCGATAGGCACCAACATTTTTTAATGCCTGTTTTTGCTGGGCGTTGTTTGGGATTAGTAAGTGTTTACCGCTTTTGCTTTTGTGATATGTAATGTTTCTCTTTTCGGTTTTACTATCGTACCTCACAGTATTTTGATAGCAGTCAATGATTTTCTCAACCACATCACGCTTTACCCAGTTCCCCATTTCATCTACTTCGTAATTGCAATATATCGCAGACACTTGCGTGTCATATTCCTCTTCATCCTCTCGCCCTACAATAAAACCATTATCATCGTAGGAATAAGAGGACAAAAAACGAGACTTTACCTTACCGTCTTCCCACCTTATATTCTCATACTCATAGTCAGCGTCACACTCAAAGTAAATGCGAGTTATATAACCGTTTTTATCTCTTTCTACTTTTGAATGTTGTGTCCGCTCCGGGCAATATTTCTTGTCAAACTCAGTCCATTTGGGCGCATTGGTCCAATTACCCTTTTCGTCATAAGTGAAATTGCAATCCGTATTAACCTCGCATTTCTTAACATCACCATGCAACTCACCGAATGCGAGGTCGGGGGTGGTGAAGTTTCTGCGTGCTATTGAGTCGCGGCGTATGGAGTCAAGGCGTGCGGCGGCGAGGGAGTCAAGGCGCAAGGAGTCCAGACGAACAGCTTTGAGCCGCGCCTCTTCCTTCTTGGCCTGTCGATCGGCGTAGAAGTAATAGCCTATAGCTGCAGCTATAATAACCGCCACAACAGCAAGGATGAGATAAAAACCTGTGCGGCTCTTTGGCGTTTCGTAGCCCTCCTCAAGACTGTCGGCCGGTATTTCGGGCAACGAATTGTGTGCATCCATTTCGGATGCTGACAGCCCTGCCTCAGTGGACTCAGGCTGATTCTTGGCGCCACATTTGGGGCAGACCTTGGCCTTGTCAGAAATGGGCTTACCGCAATGGGAACAGGGTCTCAATGCCATGATTACAGCAGATTTTCAGCAGGGTTGGGAAGGCCATATTTATTCATCCCCTCATCCGAACGTTTAAACAACAAGAAAAAGCAAGCGAACTGAACAAGGCTACACCAGCCACATTTACCGATATCGTGCATGCGACGGATGGTAACCCCGATATAGGGAAGTAAGAATATTATTCCGCACCCGGCAAATCCACATAGCAGGCACAGGAGCATGAACGACCAATACTCACGTCGTGAGGCCCGTCCGGTAAAGACACAGTATTTTTTAAACGCTTCCCAGCCTATCACACCACACTCATAGAAGTATTGGGCTCGGTCGGGCTTGCCCGGATTTTCAACCCGATTTTCAAGTAGGCGTGTTGTTGTGGAGATTACTATACGGCATCCGCACTCGGGGCAGAAAGTCTCGTCGCCCGTTAGGGGGAAGCCACATTCTCGGCAGCATCTTGACATGACTATTGACGATTTTTTATAATGTAGTTTAAAAAGAGAGATGAGCTAATTTCAGTAATCCTATCCGAGGCTCTGGACTGCCTGACATGAGAATTACAAAAATCAACTCACCTTTAGGGATTCGTATGTTGGAGACATCCTTAAAAGGATATCATCGCTATAATCCCGAGAGAGCGTCATTCTGCGCGTCATCATGTCATGGAATTGTCCAGATTCCGGATATGACTCGCCGAGTCGCTTACTGTATGTCAGCAATAGCCTCGCAAACAGGCCATCACTGATGCAAATATAGCTTTTTTTTGAATTACACTCCTTGGTGAGTTGATTTTTTTGCTATGATAATTTAATAGTCATATTGGACACCCTAATCTTCAAGTGCCAAGGATACCGTTGTGACTCACGGTTTTATTTATTGAAATTTACTGTTGCCGTACCATTGAAGGTGTAAGTTGCGTTACCACCAATTATGGTGGAGCCTGACATTTTAAGGTTATCAAACTCTACTTTCATAGTGTTCTTGCCGAATGACTTAGCAATAGCCTTGCCACTTACATAATCAAGTGTTGACATTGAGGCATCGCTCACATCCATTACAGTCATTGTCAATGACATGTCGGCAAAGTTATCACCCTCTTTGACGGTTGCACCACTTGGTGTAAAATCAAAGGTATAGCCACAAGCATTGTTATCCTTATCAAGTACCGAGACAGTAAACGTGCCTTCCTCCCAAGACCCGTCCCACGACATAACAGGATTAGCCTTGTACTTCACTCCATTTATGGTTAGGGAGCTGTTAGTTGTGGGGGCGTTGGGCTCATCATCGTCATCGCCACAACCCGTAAGAGCCAAAGACATTGTGGCGAAAAGTGCCACATAAAGTAATGTTAGATACTTCTTCATTTCTGTGCTGTTTTTTAGATTACAAATTGCAAATGTTTAATTTTGGTCGCTTTCACTTATATCCGTTACTGGTGCGCTGTTAGGTTAGTTTCAGGATGTCCCCAACCTCAAGATTGCTGTTTGATACCTTTACGACCTCACAGTATCCCTCGCCCAAGTGGTACAGGTGGATTTCCCGGTCAGGTTGACACTTCAGGATCACCACAGCACCTGCGTCAAGCTCGCTGAAATTCATGGACATTGTCTCCTTGTCAAAGTCGAGTATCCGGTCGCTGATTGACTCCATGAAGTTTTCCCATGAAGGATATCCGAGATACTTTGCCAGTATCTTCAGTGTGGAATTGCGAGGTGTGAAATTATACGGAAGAACCCCTACAAGACGTTTGATGGTGTTGGCGGCAAGTCGTTCTCCGGTTTTCAACTGTATATCAAGAGCCAGAACAGTGGCTCCCGATGCTGTGGTAACATCGCAACCGCACCTTTCACTGAGATATTTGATAATGCCGTAATTGAATTTCATCTTTATCCCTCACAGCCTTGAAACAGACAGTTAAAAAATGACAGGAGAGTCCTTTAAACACAAGGGAACCGCCAACGGTTTTGTGCTGTATTTGCAAATTTAGGACAGAACCTTAATAATGCCTATGTACATTTTGTACATATCATTATTTTGACCGAGGGACTAATTAATGTTATATAGTATTTTACCTGCCGCTAACTGCTCGGTATTAATGGCCTTGTAGACCACTCTTCTAATAAATGTGGCGTACCGGGGATAGAGTGCAGCCAGCGAGTCTCCGAGCGACATGCCCCGTTTTTGTGCCTGCTTCATCTGTCTCTGAGCATTGGCTAGGGCCTCATCAGTGACATTGCTGTCGTTGACACATGCAGGCCTGACATTGGAGTGATAGTCGGCGGCTATCCGATCAGAGATTTCCCGTTCAAGCCGCTTAGTGACATCCTCCGTTGTAGGCCGGGGTGCGTCGGGTAAAGATGTGACTACGCCCACGGATTCCGCAACCGGCTGAGAGTGAATATCAACGGCTGACATGACAGTGTCACCACCCGCGGGGCCTGTCACGGGCAATGTAGCAGTCGGGACATCCGCGTCATGCTTCAGCAAAAAAATAGCTGTTATGACAACAGTCAGCAGCAACGCCGCGACAAGCAGATGCAGGCTTCTGACACGCCGCGGGGCCGGAATCGCCGCTATTGCCTCACGGCTTGAGCCAAATCGAGCGATAGGGTCATCGGCGGTAGCCTTAGCGATGAAACGCTTCCACCGTGAGTGCATGCGGGGGTCGACCGTCAACGCCTCAATGATCTTGCCTATGAGATAGATATCGGTGTAGGCGTTGGTCTCACCACCGTTTTGTTCGGGAGCCTTATACTCAATGGTAAACCCCTGAGTGGTGGAATCATCAGGCGTATAGGCACAGCTGAAATCAATAATCTTCACATTCTCCCCCACCCGCGTTATCATCACATTCTCGGGCTTAAGGTCCAGATGTAGCACGCCCCTGGAGTGAATATAACCTACCGCTTCAAGCAATTGACGGGCAACCTTGACGATGAAATCATGCGCCCTGACGCGAGGATCACCTTCATCAATCATCTGCCTGAGGCTCTTGCCGTCCACATATTCCTCATAGACAACATTATCCTCATAGCGCAGATAGCGCACGATGTATGGATGATCAAGGTTATAACCTACCTCAAATTCCTTCCTTAGAGCAGTAATTGAGCGCAGATCGTGTCGACATCCATCGGAAAGAGTCTTGATGAAGTGCAGTTTGCCATACACCCTTGCCGTGTAGAAACGATACCGGGCGTTCTCACCCGGGTCAATAGCTTGCCATTCCGGCGAAACCGTTTGTGCCGATTCTTCACAGAAATCGCTCGTCATCGGTTACCGAATGATGTTAATATTGGATATGCCGGTTATCTTGGCTGCAACATAACTTCCATTGTTACGGCCGTTGCGTATCACCTTCTTCGCCACAAGCGGATATCCCTCGGCCAGTTGCGACAGCACAAGGATGTCACCGGCGGAGAGCTTGCTGTTGGCGACCTCTATGACTTCACACCGTCCTCCGCCCATGCAACGCAAACTGATCTCCCTGTCAGGCTCCCACCCGAACGTTATGCGTGTACCCGGCACAAGTGCACTGACATCGATAAACGGATTTTCGGCATTAAAGGCCGAGACCCTATCGTTTATCGCACTGATGAAAAGCTCCCATGACGAGTAACCCAGATATGCGGCAATGATATCGAGAGTGGAGCCTCGTGGCGAAAAATCGTAGGGAAGCACCCCCACCAGCCGCTTAAGAGTATTCGCGGCAAGCCTTTCTCCCGTTTTCCCTTCAATATCATTGGCAAGCGCGGTAGCCCCCGATGCCGTGGACACATCCACACCACATTGATCACTCAGATACTTGATTATGACTTTATTAAATTTCATTTCAACCAGCATATCTGCCTCCGACCCGCTAACATCAGCTGTAAACGGCAATCCGATAGGGGCTTTTGCATGACGGCCTGATTTTGCAAAATTAGAAATTATTATCCGGCTCCCCAACAGGCACACCCCAGAATGCAAAAACTTGGTATTATAACACTGTAGTTCAATGTTTTAAACCCTAACAAATGATGATTGGGAGACGGTAACGTTTTTTTTCGTAATTTTGCGCAAAATTTATATTGGTAAATGGAACGCAAAGTCAGAGTAAGGTTTGCTCCCTCTCCCACCGGGCCGTTGCATATCGGCGGGGTACGCACAGCACTGTTCAACTATCTTTTTGCACGTCAACATGGCGGTGACATGATTCTTCGCATCGAGGACACCGACAGCCGACGCTTCGTCCCCGGAGCCGAGGATTACATCAACGAGGCCCTGGCTTGGCTCGGCATTGAGATTGACGAGGGGGTGCGACAAGGGGGTGGCTACGGCCCCTACAAGCAGAGCGAGCGACGCGACATTTACCGCAAACATGTACAGACCCTCCTTGACAACGGCAAGGCTTATATAGCGTTTGACACACCTGAGGAACTGGAAAACGCACGCGCTCAGCAACCGAACTTCCAGTATGACGCCTCAACGCGCATGGGCATGCGCAACTCTCTGTCTCTGCCTGCCGAGGAGGTGGAGCGCCTGCTCTCTGAGGGTACTCCCTACGTGGTGCGCTTCAAGATTGAGCCGGGACGCGATATCACCGTCAACGACCTTCTGCGTGGCCCGGTGACCATCAACTCCTCAATCCTTGATGACAAAGTGCTGTATAAGAGTGCCGATGACCTGCCCACTTATCACCTCGCAAACATTGTCGATGACCACCTGATGGAGGTGTCGCACGTTATTCGCGGCGAGGAGTGGCTCCCCTCGGCCCCCCTGCATGTGTTGCTGTATGAGGCATTTGGCTGGACCGACACCCAACCCCAATTTGTGCATCTGCCCCTGCTTCTGAAGCCTGACGGCAAAGGAAAACTGAGCAAGCGCGACGGCGACCGCCTGGGCTTCCCCGTCTTCCCCCTGGAGTGGCATGATCCCAAATCCGGGGAGGTTGCCTCAGGGTATCGCGAAAGCGGATATCTGCCTGAGGCAGTTGTAAACTTCCTGGCTTTGTTGGGGTGGAATCCCGGCGATGACGTTGAGCTGATGGACAAGGAGACCCTGATACGCAAGTTCTCATTTGACCACTGCTCACGCTCAGGAGCGCGCTTTGCATACGAGAAAGGGCGGTGGTTCAACCACGAGTACCTGCAGCAGATGGATGATGCACGCCTTGCCGAGCTTTTCAGGCCCGTGCTTGAGCAAAACGGCGTTAACCCTGATGACTTCTCGCCGGAATACATACGCCGCGCCCTTGCCATGGTTAAAAGCCGCCTGAACTTCGTCAGCGAGGGCTGGCAAAATGCCCGGTTCTTCTTTGTGGCTCCCACAGAGTATGAGGCCAAAAGCGTCAAAAAACGCTGGAGCGCCGACACACCCCGCATAATGGATGAGCTGTTGGCCGTGCTGCACTCCCTCCCCGACATAAAGGCCACTACCGCCGAGCCGGCCGTCCTCAACTGGATTGCTGAAAAAGGGTACCATTTGGGCAACGTGATGAACGCCTTCCGCCTGGCTGTGGTGGGCGAATGCAAGGGCCCGCACATGTTTGACATTATAGAACTGTTAGGCTTGCCCGAGACCGAGGCACGCGTGCGCCGCGCATGTGCCGAGATTGAGATTCCGCAACCCAAAGCTGACTGATTTTGAGCCTACCCTATAACCTTGGCGTATACCTTTATCGTGCGGCCATAGCCGGGGCTGCCCTCAAAAAGGGGAAAGCGCGGCTACTGCACAACGGCCAGAAGAGGACCCTCAAGACCCTGCGCGATGCGCTCGGCAACCGACCCGTTGACGAAAAATGGGTGTGGATACACGCGGCCTCCCTGGGCGAGTTTGAACAGGGACGCCCCCTGATTGAACTTTTACGTGCCCGGCAACCTGAGGTAAAGATTCTGCTCACCTTCTTCAGCCCGTCGGGCTATGAGGTGCGCAAAAACTATCCCGGGGCCGACATGGTGGCCTACCTGCCCATGGACACCCCTCCAAACGTGCGGCGGTTTCTGGACATTGTGCGCCCGTGCATGGCCGTCTTCGTCAAATATGAGTTTTGGGGAAATTATCTCAGAGCCCTTAAGCGCAGAAATATCCCCACCTATATAATATCGGCAATCTTCCGTCCCAACCAGATATTCTTTAAACCCTGGGGCGGGGAATTCCGCCGCATGTTAGGATGCTTTACCCGCCTGTTTGTTCAGGACGAGGCATCCCGTGACTTGCTTGCGGGCATCGGCATCAACAACGTCACCGTCGCGGGCGATACGCGCTTTGACCGGGTGGCCGACATCCGACAAAATGCCCGCAAGGTACCATTCATTGACCGCATGGTGGCCGACACAACTCAGGTTCTTGTCGCCGGCAGCACATGGCCGCAAGATGAGGATATGTTAGCGCGCTGGCTGAAACAACACCCAACGGTGAAAGCCATTATCGCCCCCCATGAGTTCACCCCTGAGAGGCTCCTACAGCTTGTAAACCTTTTTGGCAAGGAGGATACCCGGCTTCTCTCAAAAGTAACCGAAGAAGAGGCCGCCAAGACAAGGATAGTCATTGTTGACTCCTTCGGGCTGCTGTCAAGTTTGTATAAATACGGGACATGGGCATACGTTGGCGGCGGGTTCGGCACCGGCATCCACAACATCAACGAGGCTGCTGCCTACGGCATCCCCGTTGTCTATGGTCCTAACAACAAAAAATTCAAGGAAGCCGCCGATTTGGCAAAATGCGGCGGCGGATTCCCGGTGACGGACTATGATACCTTTGCCCGGACAGCCGATGCTCTCACAGCAACCGACAGCACCTTGCGTACAAAAGCATCACAAGCTGCCGGGGAGTACATCGCGGCCTCAATCGGTGCCACAAACCGCATTTACTCAGAACTTTTCCCGGCATAACGGATAATCCGGGCCTAACGGCACCAGGGCAACCGCATCAAAATTTGGCAAAGTAGCAGCCGTCAAGGTTTTGCGAAA
>CAYMNF010000055.1:0-13106 GCA_964391735.1 uncultured Bacteroides sp.
AATAATTACCACGGATTATTATAAGTTTTGGCAATCCCCTAAATAATTGTCTTTTACAAGCCTGTTAAAATCGGCTGAATTTGAAATTTAAAAGCAAAGATTTAAAGGCAAGTATTGCTATTCAATCAATTATTAATAAATTTGTTGTTGGAAAACAGATAGCCAATATTCTTATATTGATTTAAGCATAATGTCGGGAGCATCAAACAATAACGGGAGTCAGAAACCCTCTCGCAACAAAGACTATCCCTACCCGTGGGTTACTGCAATTTCAGCTGTTGTTACCATAGCAGTGGGCCTGTTGTTGAAATATTTGGTATTTTCTGACAAAGGACAGAAAGAGACTGCATACGTTGGCGAGGCTGAGGAGGTTGAAGTTGTTGACCCGGAGGACTCATTGGTTGTTGAGGAAGCAGTTGCAGAAGTCGAGCCTGACTCAGCGTACTATGTGAGCAAAGATTATGATGAGGATGAGATACCCTCAACCCCTTACTCACCCGGCTACTGGCTTGCCGGCACCTTCACGGACCAATATGGTGTGGAACGGCCTGTGTGTCTGGAGCTTGAGGGTACCACAATTGACAACAGTCCGCGCGGCAAAATCCACAACCTTAACGCCAATGCGGGCGTCTTTGTAACGCGCCAGAGCACCTCATCGGCGTGGATATACAGCGGAACTGACCGCGGCCACCGCTACACCCTCACCATACCGCGTGGCTCAAGTTTCGGGGAAGGAGCAGTACTGAATATTGACGGCAACCGCGCCGACGTATCATTCTTCAGGCAAGATTACTCGAGTCCCCGCAGTGCCGCCACGGCCAGCACCAATCAGGCCAAAAACATCAATGACAATTTTGGCCGCAGCAAAGTCAACGACGGCTACTATGCCTATTAGGCTCTAATGCCACCGAGCTTTATTCCACCAAAGGCAGATAATCGCCATATCCCCGCGCTGCCATCTCCTCAGCAGGTACAAAACGCAGGGCTGCCGAGTTGATACAGTAGCGCAATCCCCCGTCCTCAACCGGGCCGTCAGGGAATACATGGCCGAGATGTGCGCCGCTTGATGCCGACCGCACCTCGGTGCGTAAAAGCCCGTGTGAGGTGTCGGTATGCTCGGTGATGAGCGACTCGTTGATGGGACGTGTGAAAGCGGGCCAACCGCAACCCGAGTTGTACTTGCGCGACGAAACAAATAGAGGTGTGCCATCGGTGACATCAACATATATGCCGCGCCGAAACTCCTTGTCATATTCATTGATGAAAGGACGTTCAGTTGCACCGTTTTGAGTCACCTCCCACTGCAGGGGTGTCAGCCGCTGACGCAATTCCTCCTTTGGCGATGCTTCAGACGGCATGTCCCGAACCTCCTTGAACAGTTGGGGATTGATATGGCAGTATCCTCCCGGGTTTTTATATAGATATTCCTGATGATAAAGCTCGGCGGGATAGAAGTTCTGCAAAGGGCCGACCTCCACAACAACGGGAACCGACAACCGACGTTGCACGGTAGCAAGGGCAGCCTCGATAACCGGCAAATCCTCCGGGACAATATAGAAGATGCCTGTGCGGTATTGCGTGCCGACATCGTTTCCCTGCCGGTTTAATGTGGTGGGGTCGATGCTGCGAAAGTATATATCCAACAAACGGGTGAGGCTGACGAGCCGGTCATCATACGTGACCATTACCGCCTCAGCGGCGCCGGTACGTCCTGTGCAAACCTCCTGATATGATGGATGCTCAACCCGGCTGTTTGCGTATCCGGCCTCAGTTTTCATGACACCCGCCACCAGCGAGAACAAATGGTCGGTACCCCAAAAGCACCCCCCGGCAAAACAAATCTTCTTTTCCATAATATAATAACGCCATAACCGACTATAAAAGTTTAAAGCAATTGACAAATCCCAGGATTGCGCCAACACTCCGCGTAAAACCAATCCGCTATTCTCCGCAAAAATGCGGAGAATATTTGGTACATTCACCGCAAAAAGTTACTTTTGCCGTATGAGGCGTCGGTTGAAACATAATGCATATATCTGGCAACGTGATGATTGGCCCAATTTCCGATGGGATACGGAGGTACTACTTGAGCCGATAAGTAGGCTAAGCAGGCTACATGGACTTCTGGGCGGGAGCATGTCGATGCTCGGGTTTGATGAGAAAAGCCGGTCATTGCTCTCTGCCATGACGGAAGACCTGATGGGATCGTCGGAGATTGAGGGCGTTATGCTAAATCTGAATTCAGTGAGGAGCAGCATTGCGCGCCGACTCGGGATTGAGGATGACGGGATGCTGTCAGAGGATCATTATGTGGAGGGGCTGGTTGATGTCATGATTGATGCCGTACACAATTGCCGCGAGCCATTGAATGACAGGCGGCTGTTTGACTGGCATGCGGCACTTTTCCCATTGGGCAGAAGCGGAATGCATAGAATCACTGTTGCAGGTTGGCGTGTGGGCGAGGAGCCTATGCGTGTCGTTTCAGGCGCATTCGGTCATGAGAAAATCCACTATGAGGCTCCGGCTTCGGATGTCGTGCCCTCTGAGATGGAGCGATTGATAGAATGGTGCAATCAAACCGACTTTTCGCCTCTGCTGATGGCTGGTGTGGCTCATCTGTGGTGTGTCACTATCCATCCGTTTGACGACGGCAACGGCCGAATAAGCAGAACGCTCGCCGATATGCTTCTGGCCAGGCTTGACGACGGAGCCGCACGATACTACAGTATGTCGGCCGAGATAAATCGGAACAAGAAGGCTTATTATGAAATCCTTGAACGCACACAGAAGGGGAACCTTGATATAACAGAATGGTTGTTGTGGTTTTTCAATTGTCTTGAGAGAGCAATACGTCGTGCATCGGGCATAGTAAGGCGCACAATGGATAAGGCTGCATATTGGGACAGGTTTCGAGCCGCTGAAATCAACGAGCGTCAGCGCAAGGTCATAAACCGACTGTGGGATGGGTTCGAAGGGAAGCTCACCTCCTCGAAATGGGCGAAAATCTGCGGATGTTCTCAGGACACAGCTTTGCGTGACATCAAACATCTTATTTCACAAGGAATGCTACGCGAGAGCGGCGAAGGGGGCCGAAGCGCTAATTATCTGTTGCCTTACTGACCAGATTTCACCCTCGGCTTCGATATTCAACCGCAATATTATTAGTGTGTTTTAAAGCGACAGGGGCTGTGCGGTATGGCACAGCCCCTGTTGTGTTTTGAATTGGGATGCGGGTATCAGAGGATTATTTTGGTTACCTTGTTGCCGCAAACGCGTATGTACAGGCCGTGCTCGGGGTTGAGAACGCGGCGACCCTGCAGATCATAGTAGATGACGGGGGCATCGGTGTCCTCAGCCTCGATGGTGAAGATTGAGTCCTCGATGGGGGGAATCTGTCCGGGGTTATAAAGGGTAACCTTCATGTCACGCAGGTTCAGCACCACGCCATATTTCTTGGGCTGGGTAATCTTCCAGCTCTTGGCAGCCATTGCGTCAACCATATACTCATATTTGCGCACATCAACGGGCTTAGCCAGTTCAATTGCGGCGTCTTCATCCGTGGCACCGTAACGGTCAGCCTGGTTTGCGGCATCCCACTCACCGTCCTCGTTATCCAAAGCGGTGAGGAAGGTGAAGTATCCGGCACCGTTTGAGGTGTTGCCGCCACCTTGGCCACCGCCGGCAGTGTATGTCTTGCCCGTGTCGCCTGAGGTGGTGTAGATGTGGCCTGAAACGGCTACGAAGTCAGCAGTTTGGCTGGGTTGACCGTCACCGGCGTTGAAGAGGCAACCGGTGGTACCGGCGGGGCAGCTATACATCCAGATGTTGCCCTCAACCTTCTTCATGGCTACGCCGGGCCAAGTGCTCTCAGGCCCTCCCCAATAGTGGATGTAGGGTGTGGCCCAGTTGGTTGATGAGTTGTCAAAGTAGATATCAACCTCACCGGCGCGGCTTACGTTATCCTTTGCTGCGACTGCTGCAGCGGGAGCAGCGACAAAGTCAACCTCGTTCCACACATATATGCCGTTGACAATGCGTGAGGGGGCAATGCCATGAGCCGTAGTCCAGTTGCCGCTGCCGAGATTGCCGACGATGTATACCTTCTCGGGATAATCCCCGGGGTTGACGATGGGGTCATCGCCGCCACCATGGTTACCGCCGCCGTTGCCGTAGGTGCCCTGGAATCCGGCCATTGTGTAGAGGCCGTTTACCGAGGCGGGGAGATCCTCGGTCTGGTTTGACCCAACCTCACCGGGTTCACCGGCTTTCACGTTGTTGAAGATTACATAATCATTTCCGGCAGGAACAGTGAACTTCCAGATGTTGTCCTTCTCCTTTGTCATTTTCTCTCCGGGCCACTCGCATGCCTGTGTGGTTGCCGTGCTGCTGAAGTAGTAGCACTGAGGCTCGGCCCAAGAGGTCTGTGAGTTGTCATAGTATACTGTGTAGGCACCCGTGGGAATAACAATTTCGGGAACCTCAACATTGCCGCCATGTACAGAGCTCTTGGTCCATACACAATACAGTTTGCCGGAAGCCTTGATGTCTGATGAGCTGTAACCGGCGGGAGTCTCTTGCGACGAGCCGATGCGAACCACCAGGGTACCTTTAGTACCGGTCACCTCAGCCATGTAGCAGTCGCGGCTGCGTTTCAACACCTTTACTGCAGACATGTTGTGCAGACCCACAGAGTTGCGGATGTTTATGAGGGTTGAGATATCCTTCTTATGCTGGTTCCAGTGAGCCAGGAAGACGCAAGGTGTGCCGGGTGAGCAAAGTATAAAAGCATTGGCAGCCACAACGTCGCCGGTGAACTTTGAGCCGTCGCGATAGGTGTCATGGTTGTCAACGAAGGTTACTGAGTAACGGTTGTAGCCGTAATGTACCAGACCGGCGGGCTGATAATTGTTTTGGTCGCCACCGGCAGCCCATGCCAGCTCCTCCATGTTGTTGTTGGCAAAAGCTTTGTTGATCTGATACTTCATGGGGAAGTCAAAAGCTGCCGACTCTTTACCGGTAGCCTCAATCCATGCAGAGACAACATCATAGTTGCCGTCAAAGCACTCGCCCACGCAGTACTCGGGCTTGCTGTACTGGTTGTAAATCTTGGTATACTGGCCGCCATATCCTTTCACCATATCCAGGCGAAAACCGGCATAACCCATATCCTCGAGCAGGAACTTGCAATAGTTCTTGCAGTTGTTCTGCACGTTGGCATTGGTATGGTCAAGGTCACGTGAACCGTTGAAATCCTCACCGGTATCGGGGGCACCGGTACCGTGCTGTTGACCGGCCTGCTGGTTAACCTCATCGGTTGAGCAGATACCGTCCAGACCTATATGCCATGTTTGGCCGTTCCATTGCTCGCTGGGGAAGTTGGTCCAGTTGCTGACACCGCTGCGGTGGTTGATAACCACATCGGCAATCACGCCGACACCCTTGGCTTTATAGGCCTTGATAAGGTCTCGCAGCTCTTTTTCGTTACCGAAGGCTGAGTTATAGTTTGTGAACCAATAAACGGGGTCATATCCCATACTGGGGTTTGAAGCGCACTTGGCTGACTGAGGAATCCACAGCAGTTTGAAGAACTGTGAGAGTTCATCAGCCTGTGAGGTGAGGGTTGTCCACTTGGTTTGAGCATACGAGTCCCAGTAGAACCCCTGCAGCATTACCCCCTGGTAGTTTGCAGGCCAACCGGCCGCAGATGCATTGCCTGCTCCCAACAGTGCCATCAAGGCCGCCGAAGCAAACAATCTCTTAAAAATCTTCATTTTTTTATTACTGACTATTATGTTTTTGTTATAAGATACTGATTTAAAGTTAAATAAGCAAAACTACACCGGCACAAGAAATGTGTCTTCTCCTTCAGCTACAAAATTATAAATAATTCACTTAGTAGACAAGCGACTGCGTGTTACATATTTCTTACAAATACATCTCTGCGTCCCCAACCTCGGGGTAAAGAAAAAGAGCTTCCCGAAATTACGGAAAGCCCTGATATGGGGTAAAAAAAGAATCAGTAACCGAAGTTTACATTGTCGATGTAGAAGGTAAGACCGGGGGTGCCGACATAAGGCTCGCCGCTACCGGCCGAAAACTGCACAAGGGCGTGTGTGGGAACGGCATCGGGGCTGTCCCATCCCTCCTCAATCACGGGTACCATTTTCCCCTTTGAGTTTCGGGCATAGTAGGCATTTTTGCCGGTGCGCAAGGCAAGGACAGAGGCATCGTAGCCGGGTTTGCCCGTGGGGTCACCGTAAATGAGCGGCAGAGCATGGCCGTTTACCCAGCCGGTGCCCTGATTGAACTTTTGCGACGCGGATGCCACACGCTTGGCATGGATATTTCCTTGGGCATCCTCCCATCGGCGCTGCAGCATCACGAACACCACGGGTTTGTCAGCGCCCTGAAGAGTCTTTTTGCTACCGAAGCCGGACGCTTTGATGCGGGTGTTGGTGGCCGGTTTCTCAATGGCATAGTCAAATACCAACGCCTGGGGACGACCGGTGAAGGGCACGCCCATTTCCATCTTCTGATACGGGTTGCTGGTTGATGTAATGGGTTCAATCATTCGGCCGAAGAACAGAGTTCCGGCAACCATTACATCCATATTGATAAGTCCCAGGACCTTTACGGTCTCAATCTCAGAGGCCAACTTGGCACATTTACCGTGGCCGGCGCGGGTAGCGGGATACACGGCGTTTGAGCCCTTGGTGATACCCTTGACCTTGGCATAAACGTTACTGGTGGCCCAGGGGGTGCCACCACCGGGGATGTATGCTTTGTTGCCGACGATGCTTTGCGTGGGGCCAACCTCATACAGCGTTTTTGTCTTGCCGCCAATGATTTTGCTCTCGTTGATCTGGCGTGTTACCCAATTGTCCATGTTGCCGAACTTTACCGCTTGCAGTGTATAAGCCGACGCAACCGATGCACAAAGTATCAGGCTGAAAATAACGCAAAAGGTCTTTTTCATCTCTACAATTCTTCACTAAAGATTCACCTGCAAAGTTACATACTTTTTCCCGGAAAGGAAAAGTGCCTACATGGCGGGTGGCACAAACTCAAACGCGCCCAAAGCCGGAGCATCGGCACGAGGGGTGCCATAGAAGTCAACCGACCACCCGTTCATGGCATTGAACACACCACCCTGCCCTATTGCCGGGCTGTCGGGTTTCAGGCGGTAATCAAAGATATATTCGTCGCGCACGGTGTAGTACAACGGGTCCTTATCCCAGATGCAATTGGTGAAATGCTCGTCATCAGTACCGGCGCTCTTAAACAGGCATCTGTTTACCCACACGTCGGTATCGTCCAGCACAGAGGCGTTGAAGTCGGTACCCAAGCCGTAGAAAACGCAGTTCTCAAACCGTGCTGACATCAGGGGGAGAGTGCAATCAGGCTGTCGTGACTTCTCGTTGTAGTGTGTCAGGGTAACTGCAGGATGCGCAATGGCCGAAAAGAGGTAATAGTTAGCGACGGTGACGTTGGTCATGTTGATATTGCCACCACATAGCAGCAGGGGTGCTTGCCCGGCATCGCTGAACTCAGTGCCTACGGCGATGATGTCACTGAAGTAGCCTGTGAAGGCAAACCCATTGCTGTTGCGTATGCGACAGTTCACCAGCTCGATGCCCTTTCCGTTAACATTCTGCACAGAGTCAGCCATCACACCCTCGGTCATGTTCTTTATGACAGTGTGTGAGAGCTTGCTGCCGCCGGCGCCGCTGAAGAAAGTAAGGCCACCCCACTGTCCCGACATCACATCAAAGGGGATGTCGGCAACGACATTGTCCTTACGGTCACCGGTCATCACCACGGGTTGTTCAGGGGTGCCGTTGGTGAGCAACCTGCCGCGCACGTTGAAGTGTGCACCGGCATGGAACAGCATTTCAACACCGGCGTCAATAGTGAGGGTGGCACCGGGGGCCACGACTAACGAGTCAACAATTTGCTTGGGCACACCGGCACGCCACACGGTGTCACGTTCAATCACCACACCCTTCATAACCTGGACATCCAGGCCCGTTGCAGCGAGCACCACCGAGCGTGTGCCGCCGTTGGTGACGAAGTCAACAGTGCCGGTAACACGGGTTATACCCTCACTTTTGGGGACAGTGGCCTCAACCATCACATAAATTGAGTCGTTGGGACGAATCTCAATATTTTGAAAGGATGAGCCCGAGGTACCGTCCACATTGATGCGGAAAGTTTGGCCCTGGTTATCCCGCAACGAGATGTTGCTGATATTTATAATCTTGTCATGACGGTTATACACCATGAACTTGGCGGTGGGGGTAACTTGTCCCTTGAATACCTCGCCCAGGTCAAGAGTGTCAACCGAGAAAACAGGTTGGTCATTAGGGGATGATGACACGCCATCCTCGATACAGGAGGACAGGAGAAAAGCAGTCATCAAAATTATCAGAAAATACTTCATACCCCATAAACGCCCAAACAGCCGGTATATTGCGTTGTACCGTACTGTTTAAGAAGCTTTAAGAACCTTAGTCATCAAGCAGGGGGTCATCCCCCTCAGAACCATCCGGCTCAACCACGGGCACAGGGGCCGGGGCAGGAACGACTTGTGCCGGCACAGGAGAGGGGGCAGCAACCGGAGCCGGTGTCGGTTCGGGTTGAGGAGTCGGTTCGGGCTCAGGCTCGGGAGTCGGAGTAGGCTCGGACTCAACGTGTACGGCAGGGAGTTCGTCCTCCTCATCAATCAGCTCGGGAAGGGGATTTTCACGATGAGACTCCTCGCCGGCTTCCTTGACCTCTTGCGGCGAGGCATACTCAGCCTCGGGGAGAACGGCGATATGGGTCGTTTGCAGGGAGTGCTCGTCAAGCCACGTGAAGTATTGGTCGAAGGTAGCTCCATACTGCAACATCAACTTGAGGTTATCCTCGCTGATAACAACCGGTCGCACCTGTGGAGGTAGAACACCTGAGGGTTCAATCATACTGCGATAGCGCATAACCTGGGCCTCGTTGTCAAACCCTCGGATAATCAGCAGGCCGAGTTCACCAAACGTCATGGGCTCCAAGTCAAAGTCCCGAACAGTGAAGTTGTTGAAGTTGAAACTTGCAACATTGTATATCAATGCGTTGGCCGGAACGGTCTTAAGGTCATACAGCAACACCAGGGTCTGGGGCTTTGAGGGCTGGTAGGTAAACTCAAGGGGGCCATTTGCGTTGTCCGAGCCGACGGTGTCGGTAGACAACCTTATCTCCCACAACATGCCGCGGGTATTGCTTACACCGGCGTGCAGCTCTCGGCCGGCCGCCATACCCTTAAGCCACGATGAGGAGAGGGGCGTCATTTCAGTGTCGGGATACCTCTCAAGCATCTCCTTGAGAACGCGGTTGAACTCCTCGGGCCGATTCTCGGTAACATAGGCCAGGGCGTCGATAAACATCAGACGGGGCATAAGGGGGCTGAGGGGATACTCACGCATCATCTCCTTGTATGCCCGGTGTACATCGCTGTTGCGGTTGGCCATATAGTCGGTTAACGCACGGTCATACATGGCCTCCTGATTCTGTTCCATCCGTTTCAGTTTCTCCAGATAATCTGGGTCAACCATTGCCTGACCGTATCGGCTATCAGGGAACTCCTGCAGAATCATGCGGCGCCATTTCTCAGCCTCGGCTACATCGCCGGCACGCATGTACATCAGGTACAGGTCATAATACGTGTCCAGGCGATAAATATTATCGGGGTAGTCCTTCAAAAGGCGGTCATACTCGATGCGGGCACCCTCAACATCAAAGAGTTTGTTCTTGAGGATGGCACCCATGTTATACAGGCCCTCCTGAATGACGTCGTGTGAGGTCTGTTTTTCCTCGTCGGTGAAGGGTATTTGCTGCAGATAATACTCGGGGTTGTGGGGGTCATCGGCACCCTCCTTGGGTGCTTCTTTTGCGTCATCAGCGGCTGCATCGTTGTCAGCGGCATTCTCGGCATCTTCGTCGTTTTCTGCGTCTGCCTCAAAGTCACTCATTGAGAAGGATGCCTTGTTGCGACGTCGCCAGTCATCCTCAAGTTTACGTGACCCCCATTTTTTCTGGAACTCGGTTTTCCCGGCGTTGCGCGTACCGGTGTTATAGAAGTACCATGAGTCATCGGTGTTGAGGTTGAAAGACGCCGGGGCATTCTTGTTGGAGAGTTGGTTGCCGCGGGCGCTCTCGCGGGCCTCATGTTCGGCAAGCCGGGCCTCCTCCTCAGCTTTCTTCTCCTCCTCCTTCAGTTTCTTGATGATGTCGTTGATCACCTGCATGCGTTCAGCCTCAGGCATAGCGGCCAGGCGCAAAAGCGAGTCTTGCAGAACCACGTTGCCGGAGTAGACGGCGAGCTCATCCAACACGTCAGAACGCTTTTTAAGCTCCTTGTAATTGGGGTAATCCTCAGGTAGCTGCGGGATAGCCTCGGCATAACAAGGTTGAGCAAGGTCGTAACGATGCTGCTTGAAGTATAACTCGCCCAACACAGCCTGTGAGATTGCCTTCTCAATACCGTTGCGGGTTGATTTCTCGGCGGCAAGTTTATAATTGGCAATAGCGTTAGTGGTGTCCCCGCGGCTGAGGTACAGGTTGCCGATGGCGTAATATATTTGGTCAAGATACTCCTTGTTGCGGTCATACTTTGCCATACGTTTCAGGGCGTTGACCTCAGGGGTGATATTGGAGCCGCTGTATACCTCGCTTTGCTTGATACGCGCGTTGAACTTAGTGCGATAGTCAGCATTTGAGGCACCCCCGGCCTTTGCAAAAGCGGCATAGGCTTGTTCCTTGCGCCCCAAAGCTGAATTGAGCTGCCCCAAGAGAAAATTGAGACGTACCTTTTGTGAACCGGACGCATATTTAGCCGCCTCCACAACATGCGGGATTGCCTGTTCATACTCCTTTCTTCCCAGAAGGACATCGGCCGATGCCAAGGCATAAAGCTCCTTTAACGTCTTGGAGTCAAGTTCCTCAGGTTTTATGCGCCGAAGAATCTGCTCAGCCTCAAACAGCCAATCCATATTTGCGTATGCGCGTGCCTGCCACAGTCGCGCCTCAAGTTGTGTGCGCGGCAACCATGTAAACTGCTTGTCGATATAGTGCATGGTGGCAGCGGCACCCGACATATCGCCGTTATAGAACTGAGAGCGACCCATCATCAACCAGGCGTTGTGCAGAAAGGGGTTATATTCCCCGCGCTTCATCCACGCCTTGGTCTCGGGGGTTTGTTTGCCACCCTTCTTCTTAGGACGTTTTTTTATTGACCGCAACTGTATCGCTTTCTGGGCCTTCTCAATCGAGCGGTCAAAAGACCCCTCGGGCTGCGGAGCCTTGGGGTTGGAGCGAGCCTCGGCGGGATGCACATACAGGCGCTGTGTGTAGTCGTCCTGATACTTGCTCTCCATATCCTTGAGCGTCTGCTTGAAGTGCTCATCCCCGTTATAGTAGATGTTGTATCGGGTTATAAATGCCTGATAGTTACGCGTCCACGCAGTATTGCGTTTGTTAGAGCATGATGACAGCAACCCGGTGATTACCAGCAAGGCAACCACAAGGACAGGTATCAGACGACGCAGACGCATACTGTTCATCAAAACTTAAACGGCACCGTGCCCCGCTTTATTGCCCGGCAGTCCAATATCAATTTTGCACATTTAATGATATTGAGTAATTTTGAAGCGAAATCCTATAACCAAACAAACGTATGGCAACCAAACCCTTCAAATATCAGGAAATGTTCCCGCTGGGTCCTGACAAAACTGAATATTACCACCTGACAAGCGACTACGTAAAGGTTGAGAACTGGGGTGGACATGAGTTTCTGGTGATCGACCCGGAGGCCCTGCGTGTTCTGGCCCGCCAGTGCACACACGACAACTCATTTATGTTGCGCCGAGAGCATAATGAGATGGTGGCAAAAATATTGCGAGACCCCGAGGCCTCTGAGAATGACAAGTTCGTGGCCCTGACGATGTTGCGCAATGCCGACGTTGCCGCCAAGGGAGTTCTGCCGTTTTGCCAAGACACGGGCACGGCCATTATCCACGGCGAGAAAGGCCAGGCAGTGTGGACCGGTGCCAATGATGAGGAATACCTGAGCCACGGCGTGTATGACACCTATACCACCGACAACCTGCGCTACTCACAGAACGCCCCCCTCACCATGTATGATGAGGTTAACACCGGGTGCAACCTGCCGGCACAAATTGACATTCACGCTACCGAGGGCGGCGAATATAAATTCTTGTTTGTAGCAAAAGGAGGTGGCTCGGCCAACAAGTCATATCTTTTCCAGGAGACCAAAGCTATCCTCAACCCCAAAACCCTTGTGCCTTTCCTGATTGAGAAGATGAAGAGCCTGGGCACTGCAGCTTGTCCGCCCTATCATATTGCTATTGTAATTGGCGGTACATCAGCCGAGAAGAACCTTGAGGTTGTTAAAAAGGCATCGGTCAAGTATCTCGACGAGTTACCCGACCATGGCAACGAGCTCGGGCACGCCTTCCGTGACAAGAAACTGGAGGAGGAGTTGCTTGAAGCCACCCGCCAGATAGGCCTTGGCGCACAGTTCGGCGGCAAGTATTTCGCCCATGACATTCGCGTTATACGCATGCCGCGCCACGGTGCCTCATGCCCGGTGGGCATTGGCGTCAGCTGCTCGGCCGACCGCAACATCAAGGCCAAGATAAATCGCGATGGTATCTGGATTGAGAAACTTGACACAAATCCCGCTGAACTGATCCCCGAAGAGTACCGCAAAGAGAAAGAGGGTGAAGTGGTGAAAATAGACCTTAACCGTCCGATGGAGGAGGTGCTTAAGGAGCTGAGCAAATACCCGGTGTCGACCCGTCTGTCGCTCAATGGCACCATCATTGTAGGCCGCGATATTGCACATGTCAAGATCAAGGAGCGTCTGGATGCCGGCGAGCCTATGCCTCAATACCTCAAAGACCACCCCATTTACTATGCCGGACCGGCAAAGAAACCGGCCGAACTGCCCTCAGGATCCTTCGGTCCCACCACCGCCGGGCGTATGGACCCCTATGTTGACCAGTTCCAGGCTGCCGGAGGCTCAATGGTGATGATTGCCAAGGGTAACCGCTCAC
>CAYMNF010000056.1:0-13079 GCA_964391735.1 uncultured Bacteroides sp.
GCTACAAGGCATACTGGGAGGATGGTGCCCAGATTATCGCCCCGCATGATGTCAACATCATCAACCACGTCGGGCAGATCAAGGATGTACGTGACATCAAGATGACCCCCAACCCCGACCTGATTCAAATTGTCGGCCCGGAGGTTGACGAGGCCTTCCTGGCAGCGATCAAGGGTCTGCAGCTGAGCCCCGACATCGTAAAGAAATACAGCGACCTTAAGATTGTGTATACCCCCATTCACGGCACGGGTGTAAAGCTTATCCCCGAGAGCCTGCGCAACTACGGGTTTACCAACATTATTAATGTTCCGGCCCAGGATGTCCCCTCCGGGGAGTTCCCCACGGTTGAGAGCCCGAACCCCGAGGTACCCTCAGCCATGGCCATGGCCATCGAGAAAGCGCGTGAGGTGGATGCCGACATTGTGATGGCAAGTGACCCGGACGCTGACCGCATCGGTTGTGTTATCCGCGACAACAATGGCGAGTATGTGCTTCTCAACGGCAACCAGATTGTGATGATATTGTTGTACTACATCATCACACGCTACAAGGAGCTCGGACGTATGACCGGCAACGAGTATGTGGTGAAAACCATTGTTACCACCGAGACTATCAAGGCCATCGCCGACAATGCCGGCGTAAGGATGTTTGACTGTTACACCGGTTTCAAATGGATTGCTGCCGTGATACGTGACAATGAGCAGACCATGAAGTACATTGGAGGCGGTGAGGAGAGCTACGGCTTCCTTGCAGAGACCTTCTGCCGTGACAAAGACGCTGTCAGCGCTATCTCTCTGATGGCTGAGGCATGCGCATGGGCCAAGAGCAATGGCATGGACTTCCAAGGCCTTTTGCAGGACATATATATCAAGAATGGTTTCAGCCACGAGGTTGGTATCTCGGTTGTTCGTCCCGGTAAAACCGGTGCCGATGAGATCCAGCAGATGATGCGCAACTTCCGCTCAAACGCTCCCAAGACCCTTGGCGGCAGCCCCGTTGTTTTGTCAAAGGATTTTGATGCCCTCGAGGTTGTGGATGTCACCACCGGCGAGAAGCAGAAGATGGATATGCCGGCAACCAGCAACGTGCTGCAGTTCTACACCGCTGACAAGTCAAAAGTGTCAATCCGTCCCAGCGGTACCGAACCCAAAATCAAATTCTATATCGAGGTGAAGGCACCGATGGCCACCGCTGGCGATTATGATGCTGCCAACAAGGCTGCCGAAGAAAAAATTGAGGCTATCAAGAAGGACCTCGGTATCTAAGAACTACGCGAGGTAATTAGATAAAACTGACAAAAAGGCTGTGGCGTAAATCACAATTTGCGTCACAGCCTTAATTTTAAACGGAAAGAGGGGCCGGCGGATTGCCGACCCCTCCCTCACGTTTCAACTATTTATTTATGAGAGCCTCAATATCCGGTATCACTACCAAACATAAAGGTTGAGGGATTTTTTGTTGTTATCCTTCTCGTCATAATTTGAAAACCTCATCTGCTTATTTCATTATTCTCTTTATCTCTTGTTCTTTAATTACATAACAACCTATCACACAGAAAGTAGGATGCCAATAAATTAAAAGAGTTTAAAAAGTACTAATATTCAGCAGATTTTAACTTAAAATTTAGCATTTAGGGTGTATATGACGCCTTTAACCCCATTTCTCACGAATAGGGTAACAAAAAATGCTGTGAAAGGAGGAACTATTTGCCGGCTAAAGCCACCCGCAGTTTCTCGGGATTGATGTATTTTGCTGCAATATCCGCGGCCATTTGCGGCGAGAGGGTGTTGAGCGCTTGCAGGCGTTGCTCAAAGTAGTTGTCTGGCATACCAAGGACAAGCGGGAAAATGTGATAGTCCTGGATGCTGAAAGGTGAGTCCAGAAGCCCCAACAAGCGCGTTGACAGGTATGAGCGCACACGGCCAATCTCATCAGGGGTGTAGGTTGCCGGGTCAGCCAGCCGTACCATCTCCTTTTTGACCTCCTCAATAACCGGGTCGACGTTGGCGGCATCACATTGGGTAGACACTGTAATTCGGGCAACGTCAAAGACCCCTTCAAGGGCGGCATAAATGCCATACGTCAGGCCCTTTGACTCGCGGATGTTCAGCATTAAACGGCTGCCGAAATACCCGCCTAAAACAGTCACGACAGTGTGGAGAGGCACATAATCAGGGTGGTTGCGGCCGATCTCTACCGGTATGAAGGCCTCAACGGCGGATTGCCGGCTTTTGGGCATACTGTCCTTTTCTACGGTGCCGACCGACACGGGGCACGGTTGTACCTTTGTAAAGCCCAAACCGGGAGAGTTTAACCCCTCAAAGGCAAATGAGCGGTTAACAATATCCTCCATCTCGGGAGTAATCCGTCCGGAAAGATACAGATGCAATGAGCTCGGTGAGAAGGCTTTATGGTAAAGGTCTTCAGCCATTTGCCGTGTTAGGGCTCGCACATCGCCGGGGGTATCGAAATGGCAAGCAGGGTTGTGAGGCCCATAGAACATTTTGTCGCTGCACAACGAGGCGCGGAAACTGACCTGTTGCATTTCCTCCTCAAGTTGCAGTGCGGCTTTGTCGCGTCGCACCTCAAACTCATGTTGAGGGAAAGAGGGGGTAGCGAGCATGCTGGCAAAGACCGGAGCCACCTCGCCGAATGTGTGATTCAGCGAGAAGAGTTGATGCCGGCTGAAGTGATGGTCACAAGAGTTCCCGACCCATGCCCCGTTATAGTCAAAAATGTTTGCCAGCTCCTCACCGGTTTTCCCGTCGGCCCCGTCTTTCACCATTGAGTGCATCAGCCTGAGAAGGGAGGGGTGCTCAACCTCAAACGTGCCACCGTCAATCACAACTGACAGGCGGCTGACTTCGGCCTCGCCACCGTCATAGACGCTGAGGGGGATGCCGTTATCAAGAGTTAGAGAGCGGGTGGGATAGGGGAGAGTAAGGTTCCCGACACTGTGAATGGCGGGGGCTTTTGTTCTGTCAAGCTGTGACATTTCGGGCACTGTCAGTGGAAAGGTAAGTTAGGGATTGGCCGACATGACCTGTTCAGGGGTCTTCTCTTGCAGCCTCAAAAGTACTGAAGCACGGGGGTCAGCCGGCGCAGGTGTATTAGCGGCCATCAACGGCTGCGGTGCGGGGGTTACCTTTACAGGTTCAACCTTTGGCGGTTCAGGCTTGGGAGCAGCCTTGACTGCCGGTTTGGAGACCTTGGGGGTTGTAGCCCGTGGTGCTTTCTTTTCCGGCTGCTTTGTCTGCCGTTTTTCCTCCTTAACCACCGGGGCACTGTGCGCCATAAGCTGAGCGTTCTTCTCGCGGTTCACCATGGCATGGTATTGCTGCACCTTACCCCCGGTCAGTAGCCGTCGACTGTAATAGTTGCCCTCAATGCTGCTGATAATCACGCCCTTTGATGAGGAAGCGTGTATCATTTGGCCGTCACCAATGTAAAGCCCCACGTGGCTTACGCGGCCAACTTGGTCTTTGGTGGTATCGAAAAACACCAGATCACCGGGTGACAATGCCTCACGCTTGACGTTGGTGCACCACTGGCTTTGGGAAGCCGAGGTGCGGGGAAGCTTTATGTCCAATGCGCACTTGAATACCTGCAGAACAAACCCTGAACAGTCAACACCATCACGGTCATTGCCGCCATACAGGTAGGGGACGCCCAGCCATGACCGGGCCTCCTCAATAAGGCGCGTTGTTACCTCAGCGTCATAAAAGACAGGTGTCTCGACGCGCAGCTCAGTACGGGCCGGGGCGGATTTCTTCCCCGCAGCAACACCGGCTGTGACAGCCTTGTGCGACGAGCAAGAGGCGAAAATCATTGTGGTGGATAACGCCACAAACAGCAATATTTTTTGAAGCCTATTTTCCATGCACGGGCAAATATAGCAAAAAATCAATTGCATGATGCCTCATTAGTTAAATAATTTAAAAATTATGGACAAAAAGTGTAATAAGCGGGGTAAAAACCCGTATTAAACATGATAAACGAATACTAATGCCGAAAAATAAGAAAGAACAATTTATGATAGACAAGAAGAAAATTTCCGTTGCCCTGCTGGGACTTGCCCTTGTTGGCGGGCTTGGCACTACGTGCCGTGCTGCCTCGATGGTGCGCACCTCGGCCAGCGTAGGGAGCAACGTTGACTTTACCCGTGCTGCCGAGAGTACTGTTAACAGCGTGGTGTCCATAAAGAATTTTGCCAATCCCCGCTATAACAATTCCGGGATGAATCCTTTTATGGACGACCCCTTCTTTGACTTTTTCTTTGGCCCGCAACAGCGTCGACAAAACGAACCCCAAAAGGAGGGTGAACCCGTTCAACAGGGACTTGGCTCAGGTGTTATCATCAGCCCGGATGGTTACATCGTTACCAACAATCATGTTATTGACGGTGCCGACCGCCTGGATGTTGTGCTGAATGACAACCGCACTTTCAACGCTACTGTCGTGGGTACTGACCCGGTTACCGATATTGCTCTTATAAAGATCGAGGCTGACGGCCTTCACGCCATACGTATGGGTGACAGTGACGACCTGAAGGTTGGCGAGTGGGTTCTCGCAGTGGGAAACCCTTTCGGGTTTACCTCAACCGTAACCTCGGGTATCGTGTCGGCAAAGGCACGCAGCATTTCGGCAAACACCGGCAACCGTCGTCGCAACGGGCAGATGGGTGTCGAGAGCTACATCCAGACCGATGCAGCTGTTAACCCCGGCAACTCAGGTGGCGCCTTGGTGAACCTTAACGGGGAACTGGTAGGTATCAATACCGCTATTTATTCAAACACCGGCTCATACTCAGGCTACTCATTTGCCGTGCCTGTTTCATTGGTAAGCAAGGTTGTTGAGGACCTGCGCACCTATGGAGCCGTGCAGCGTGCCGTTTTGGGTGTCACCATCCAGAATCTTACCGCTGAGTTGGCAAAGAAGCATGACATTGATGGTTACAGTGAGGGTGTTCTTGTAACCGGGTTCGCTGACCGTTCATCAGCCCGCGATGCCGGTATTGAGGAGGATGACTTGCTGATTGAATTTGACGGTGTGCCCTTGAAGAGTGTCTCTCAACTTCAGGAACTTGTTGGCCGTCATCGTCCCGGTGACCGTGTAAAGGTTACATACGTGCGTAATAACAAACGCCATACAGCTGACATCAAGTTGATGAACTCACAGGGTAATACCGAGGTTAGCACCCGCGGGCAGTTCACCGATTTGGGCTGTGCATTTGTTACCCTTGACAAGCAGCAATGCCGCGAACTGGGTATTGCCGGTGGCGTCCAGGTAAAGGGCGTCAAGGAAGGTAAGATGCGCGCCCAGGGTGTAAAAGATGGCTTTGTCATTACCAAGGTGAATAACCAGAAGGTTGCTTCAGTTGATGACATAGAGCGCATTTACAACGCTATCATACAGGAAGATGGTGACCACGTATTGTTCCTGAGCGGAATGTATCCCACCGGTCGCAATCATTATTATGCAATACCCCTTGACTGATTTCAGTCAGATAAATAACAAACGCAGGCTGTGCCCAATCGGACGCAGCCTGCGTTGTGTATCAGGGGGAGGATATTATACTGTTTGCCTGAAGGCCGCAAGGAGTCGCTCGCGGGCCATTGCCTGATGCTCAGGGTCAGCGTAGTTGGCAAACGGGTAAATTGAGATACCGCCTCGGGGCATAAAGAGGCCTATTACCTCAAGGTAGCGCGGACGCATCAGGCGCACCAAATCATCTTTGATGATGTTGACGCAATCCTCATGAAACGCACCGTGGTTGCGGAAACTGAACAGATAAAGCTTCAGGGATTTGCTTTCAACCATCAATTCATCGGGGATGTAGTTGATGATGATGGTGGCAAAGTCGGGTTGTGCGGTGATGGGGCACAGGGATGTAAACTCCGGGCAATTGAAGGTGACCAGATAATCTTGTTCGGGATGCTTGTTGATAAAGGTCTCAAGCACGTCCGGGGTATAAGTTTGGGGATATTTGGTACTGTTATTCCCCAACAGGGTCAACCCATCAAGCTCATTCTTATCCCTCTGTGACATCTCCTCTGCTCTTAATGTAGATTATCAATGTGAACCAGGGGGGGCTCGAACCCCCGACCGTCGGCTTAGAAGGCCGATGCTCTATCCAACTGAGCTACTGGTCCGGCACTTTTTGCAGTGCAAAGTTATGTTTTTTTCTTCTACTGTTCAAATTGGCGCAGGGCTTCTTGCATGGCCGCGCGGGTGGCCGCTGTGACGGGCACCAGGGGCAGACGCATATAATCTGAACAGATGCCCATGACATTAAGGAGCGATTTCAATCCCGAGGGGTTGCCGTTGACAAACAGTAGGCGGCACAACTCCTTGAGGGATTCATTGATTTTTTCAGCCTCGGCAGCTTTGCCGGCCAGGGCCAGGCGCACCATCTCGCTGAACTGTTGTGGGAAGGCATTGGCCATCACGGAGATTACCCCGTTGCCCCCGTTTGCAATCAGCCAGCATGTCAGTGAGTCATCGCCTGACAGTATCGAGAAATCTTCTGGCCGAGGGTTGTTCTCAATTATCTCCTTGATCTGTTCAGGGTTGCCCGAGGCCTCCTTAATACCACAAATGTTCGCGCAATTTTTGGCAAGCCAAAGGGTTGTCTCAGGTGTCATGTTTACGCCGGTCCTGCCGGGGATGTTATACAGGATAACGGGTACCGGTGATGCATCGGCAATGGCCTCGAAGTGACGACGCAGGCCGGCTTGTGAGGGCTTGTTGTAGAACGGGGCAACCGATAATACCGCGCTGAAGTGGTTGGGGTCAACGCTCTTAAGCTCTTGGCACACGCTGTCGGTGCAATTGCCGCCGATGCCGATGACAACCGGCATTCGGCCTTTGGCTTTATGGGCAACATGCAGGGCAAGGGCGTGGCGCTCATGCCGCGTCAGTGTGGGGGTCTCTGCCGTGGTACCCAATGTCACCAGGAAGTCGGCGCCCCCGGGTTCCATTATGCGGTCAATAATGACATCAAGGGCTTGATAGTCAATATGACCCGTTTGTGGGTCAAAAGGGGTGCAGAGCGCTACACCGGTGCCGGTCGGTTTCATTGTTCTGAGGTTTGGGGGGTGTCTTCAGCCTCTTTTTTTGACTTTTTCTCAGGACGCATCTGCGGGAAGAAGAGTACCTCCTGTATGGTTGATTGGCCGGTCATGAGCATTACCAGTCGGTCCATGCCGATACCCATGCCTGACGTGGGGGGCATGCCATACTCCAACGCGCGTATAAAGTCATGGTCTATTATCATGGCCTCATCGTCTCCCTTGTCTGAAAGGCGCATCTGGTCAACGAAGCGCTCATACTGGTCAATCGGGTCATTGAGCTCGCTGTAGGCATTGGCCAGCTCTTTGCCGTTGACCATAAGCTCAAAGCGCTCGGTGAGCTCGGGGTTGTCACGGTGCCGCTTTGTCAGGGGTGACATCTCAATGGGGTAGTCGGTGATAAAGGTGGGCTGTATGTATTTGCCCTCACATTTCTCACCAAAGATTTCGTCAATCAGCTTGCCTTTGCCCATTGACGGGTCGGTCTCAATGTTCAGCTCTTTGCAGACCTTACGCAGGGCCTCCTCGTCCATACCCTCGATGTCCACGCCGGTGTGGTCAAGGATGGCCTGACGCATTGTAACGCGCGGGAAGGGCGCCTTAAAGCTGATGGTGGTGTCGCCCATTTGCACCTCGGTGGTGCCGTTGACATCAAGGGCGATGCGCTCAAGCATCTTCTCGGTGAAGGACATCATCCAGTTATAATCCTTGTATGACACATAGATTTCCATGCAGGTAAACTCAGGATTATGCGTGCGGTCCATACCCTCGTTGCGGAAGTTCTTTGAGAACTCATAAACCCCCTCAAAGCCGCCAACAATCAGGCGTTTCAGATAGAGTTCATCGGCAATGCGCAGGTACAGGGGAATGTCCAGAGCATTGTGGTGAGTGATGAAAGGGCGGGCAGCCGCTCCGCCGGGGATTGCCTGCAGGATGGGGGTCTCAACCTCCATGTAGCCGTGCTCGTTGAAGAAGTTGCGCATTGAGTTGAACACCTTTGTGCGTTTGATGAAGATGTCACGCACTCCGGGATTCACCACAAGATCAACATACCGCTGGCGATACCGCAACTCGGGGTCTGAGAATGAGTCGTAAACCACGCCGTCTTTCATCTTGACAACGGGCAGCGGGCGCAGGGATTTGCTGAGGACCACCAGTGTCTCGGCATGTACCGAAACCTCACCGGTTTTGGTGCGGAAGACACGGCCTGTCACACCCACAAAGTCACCTATGTCCAAAAGTTTTTTGAAGACAGTGTTGTACAATTCCTTGTCCTCTCCCGGGCAAATGTCATCGCGTGAGACGTAAACCTGTATGCGGCCGTGTGAGTCCTGCAGCTGCATAAATGAGGCTTTACCCATGATGCGTTTGCTCATCAGGCGACCGGCAATGGTGACACGCCTCTCGGGGCCATCATCAACAAAGGTTTCCTTAATCTCGTCAGAATAGCCGTCAACGGGAAATTCGGCGGCAGGGTATGGATTGTGGCCCATCTCGCGAAGTTTCTCAAGAGAGGCGCGGCGCACAACCTCTTGCTCGCTCAACTGAACATTCATTGTCTTCTCAAATTTTAATTATTGTGCAAATTTAACTACTTTTGTCAAATAAAAAAATAAGCGGTTTCTAATTATCTACAACCAAAACAAGCCATGCATAACCTGATTGATAAAATAGGAGTTTATGACAGGGAGATTGATCTTTTTGAGAATCAATATCCTGTACCTGAGGGGATTACCTATAATTCTTACTTGATAAATTCACCCCTGCCGGTTATCATGGATACCGCCGACGGGCGCATGTCAAAGCAATGGCTGCACAATCTGCACCATGCCTTGAAGGGTCGTATGCCCGGGATACTGGTGTGCCTGCATCTTGAACCGGACCACAGTGGCACGGTTGCTGAGGTGTTACAGAAATACCCTGAGATACAGGTTGTTGCCTCGGCTAAGGGGCTTGAGATTCTGATGCAATTCCTCCCGGATGCCTCCGTGCTTGAGGGTCGCACAACCGCTGTTGGCGACGGCAGCACATTGGACTTGGGCGACGGTTTCAAACTCAACTTCATTACTGCACCCATGGTGCATTGGCCCGAGGTTATCCTCGCATACGAGTCAAAGAGCGGTGTGCTCTTCTCTGCCGATGCGTTCGGCACCTTTGGTAAGGACAAGATGAACGGGACGCCCGCCGAGTGGACTGTTGAGGCTGCTCGATATTATTATAACATCTGTGGTAAATACGGTCCGCAGGTTCAGGCCCTTTTGCGTAAAGTAGGTACACTCCCCGGGCCTATAAATGCCCTTTACCCTCTCCACGGCCCGGTAATTGATAATCAGATTGAGGCTTTTGTAGGGTATTATGACAAGTGGAGTAGGTATGTTGCTGATGTTCCCGGCGTTGTCATAGCCTATGCATCAATTTACGGCCATACCGAGGAGGCTGCCCGCAAAGTTGCAGAGATGGTCAGCAAACGCGGGGTGGATGCCGAGTTGATAGATTTGGCGCACACCGACGTCTCATACGCCCTGACGCATGTCATGAGGCATGGCCCCACGTTGTTCTGCGCCTCAAGCTACGACGCCGGTGTGTTCCCGCCCATGCATCAGCTGTTGCATCACCTTGCCATCAAGGGTTACCGCAGCCGCAAAGTCGGCTTGTTGCAGAACGGTAGCTGGGCCCCCACGGCAGCAAAGGTTATGGAGCAAATGTTGTCCACGATGAAGGATATTGAGGTACTCCAGCCCGTAGTAACCATTCGCAGTAGTGTCCACCCCTCCAACTACAGCGACATGGAGGCCCTTGCCGATGCCCTTACGCAATAATGCCCCGGCACCTTATCTGATTCACTGCTAATTAGTAAATTATCTCCTCCGTTTGGTGATATCCTCAGTGGGATATTATGATGAAAATCCACCACTAACGCGATTACATTGTTAGCCGTACTACAAAAGTGGCGTAGTGTTAGCAAGGGCGCGGTTTACCCGTGTAACCCTATGCGCGAAGTGTACTCGAGCCTATCGGTCCACTTTATGATATAAAGTGCCGTAGTTATAGCCTGGTATTCATATATTTAATCCGCAAGACGTTTACCGCAAGCTTATGGGCGCACGTGCAATGCGGTTCAAGTAAGGAGATCAAACAAATCACGCATGTCAAAGCGTCTATAAGGTCACGCATTCATGCCAACACAACGGGTAATATTCGACCAATAAATTGGTCGTAACCAATACGAAAAATTATTCCGTGGGTTTCACCCACGGCTGCGATCTTGTGGGTGTTGCAGAACTGCCTCTTCGTTTAGGCTCTGAGAATTGGATATTTCGGGGCAAAATATCATTTTTCGGAATTTTATCGAATTTTCCATCCTCAGAGAGTTAAAATCTGTCTGGATGACTAAAAATATGGGGAAATCGGTCTTCCTAGGCCGATTTTTTCATGCTTTTATGCAATTTCAAGATATTGAGGGCCATGAGTTCAAATCCAAGATCCATTCTGACCTTGGCTTTTCCGAAGTGACGGAAGCGTGTGTAACCGTGATTGTGTTTGAGCTGCCCGAAAACCGGCTCCGGTTCCAGCGACCGCCGTCGAAGACGGGCCTGATTGCGTGGAGTCGCCAATCTACCGAAGGCCTTTTCTTCCTCCCTCATGTTCCCCAGTTTTCGGCCCATGAGTCTGTCTTTATTGCGCTGCAGTTGGCATACGTCTATGAAACGGCACCCATGGCAGTCATCACAGGTCATATGTGTGACGTCGCTGCGGAATCCACTTTTTGAGAGGTGAACTTCCGTGCTCACAACCCTAAGCCTCTTGCCCGCCGGACATATTACCGTGGACTGGTCGTCACTCAGACGCCAGTTAAATTTGTCATACCCGCCATCCTTTACGGGTCTGCGGGACAGGATTCTGTCGTATCCGGGGTACTTGACGACGGCTTCTATGCGGAGCTTCTCCAGGCCCACATAGACTTCCTCACATCCATAACCGGCGTCTTCAACAACAGCTTCGGGTTTTACTCCGTTTTCCTCAATGCAGATGTTCACGAAGTCAACGGCGGTGTCTTTGTCCGAAGGCGTGTCGTAGACCTCGAAGTTTGTGACATATTGGTTCTGTGTGGTCACCTGGGTATTATAGTTTGGTGTCGCTTTCCCGTCATAGCCATCTTCCTTGGCATGCATTATTCCACATTCAGGGTCGGCCGGAGCTATTCCACATCGTCCGTTGCACTGCTCCACCACCTTGTCATGCGCCTCCTTGCGGTCACATGCCTTTCTGACAGCTGTGATTTTACCACGACTCCCCCTGAGCCCTTTCTCTCGGGTCCGTTCTTCTATCTCATCGGCAATGCGGCGCGCTTCATCCGCAGTGTATTTACCAACATGCCCTTGAGACTCGACGCATTCGCAGGCATCTCCGTTCTCAACCTGCTCAAGCAGTGCGGCTACCGACTTCTGTATCTCCTCATCGGCCGAGGCGCTGAACTTCTCATGGCTGCTGCGCCACTTTATCTTACGACGTGCCGCCCTTGACCGTATGGTGGTGCCGTCGATATACAAATCCTCAGAGAGGTTTATTTCCCCTCTTTTTGCAAGGATAAAGACCAGACTGGAAAATATGTCCTTGATAAAGGGCATACAGCGGCTCTTGAAGCGGCTGATGGTCGTGTGATCCGGGAACTGATAGGAGGAAAGCCAAATTAGATGGGCGTCTCGGCGCATGGCCTCTTCGAGCCCACGCGTTGAGAATATGTTGTTCATATACCCGAACAACACGACCTTCAAAAGCATGACCGGATTATAGGGAGGCTGACCGTCGGGTGACTTCGAATAGCTGTCATGAACATCCTTAAGATTAATCTGCTCGACTATCTCCGAAATCAGCCTCACAGGAGCATCTTCAGCTATAAAATCACCTAAATTAGGTGGAAAAATCAGATTATCGTTGGCAGTGTAGGGTTTATACATTAACTTTGTATTGAAATTATTTGAATACCATAAAGTTACTAAATTTTATGGATATAAAAAAGCCTCAGCTTGGGAAAGTTGAGGCTTTCGTTCTCTTTTTTGGCAGTTCTGCAACACCCCCGCTGAATCGGCCGCATTGCAACCGCGTAGCGTTGAATATCGTAGCCGTGGGTGAAACCCACGGAATGCGTAATTGAAAGAAAACGACCAATTTATTGGTCGAACGGGACCCGGTTGGTGAGTATGGATATGGTTAGGCCGATTCAACACATTCGCGGCGGACGCGATTAATCGCGTCCGTACGATTTATTCGGAGGAGGTAAGGAGTTAATAGCAATTATTTGCAAGCGTTGGGTGGAGGGGTACAAAAAAAGGAGCCCGGGTGGGGCTCCTTTTTGGGGGGTATCGTGGGGTTATTTCACGAGGACTTTGGTGGTGGTGCGACCCTGTTGGCGGATGTAGATGCCGGGGGTCATGTTCTCAGCGTTTACGCGCATACCCTGCAGGTTGTAGAAGTATACGGGGGCATTTGCCTCAGCTGAGATTGCGTCAATTCCGGTACCGATCTTTGAGGTGATCTTGAGGTTGCGAACATCCCACTGTTCCATTGATTCGGGGAATGAGAATCCAACCTGTACGGTCTTACCCTTGTAGTCGGAGATGTTTACGCTGGCGGGTGAGAAGTCGGTGCGGGCTTCGTTTGAAACGATGTCAAGCTCATCCCAAGCCTCGGTGCCGTTTTCGCGTACCAGGAATTTTGTGCCTTCAACGGCCTGGTTCTGCTCAAAGCGTGCGGTGATGGTGATCTCCTGGCTGTTGGGCAGTTCAATGGGGTTAGGATCGTAGGCAGTAGCGGCCTCAAATCCGAAGTCAAGCATGTGGCTGCCATCTTCTTGCCACCACATTACGTAATCGCTGCTGAGTACCCAGTCGCAGGTTTCGCTGTCAGCATTAAGTGAGGTGTAAACAACGGTCTCGTTGGGATCCGGCTCAATGGGGGTCTGCTTGATGGTGTAAGCGGCCTCGCCGGTTACGGTGCCACCTTCGTTGC
>CAYMNF010000057.1:0-7954 GCA_964391735.1 uncultured Bacteroides sp.
TGGGGGAGACACCTTCAGCGGGTCCTATTCCACACTTTAGTCAGGACATAAACAGACAAAAAATGCTGTACCACAAACGGTACAGCATTTTTTGTCGGTAGGATAGTATCGTGATTACTGAACGAGGACGCGTCCGGTGAAGACGTTTCCGTCAGCCAATACTTTGCGGATGATGTAGATGCCATTGCTGAGGTTGCCGTTGCGCAGGTACATGCCGTTGAGGCCATATACCTCGACATCAGCATCGCCGTTGACCATGATGGTGCCGTTGGCAACAGTTACAACAGCCTTAACAACATCGTCAATCACGGTGTCGATAGAGGCATCGGGGATGTCGTTGATGGCGAACTCGCGGCATACTGCGGTGTTCACAGCCTTGCCGGTGGTGCCGTCAAGCAGAGCGACTACAAAGTGCATGTTGTCGGTGTCGGTAACATTCTTGGGCAGCTCAAACTTCAGGTTTGACTTGTAGGTTTCGCCTGAGTCAACCGAGGTGGGAACAATCTTGCTGACACCATAGAAGCCGTAGGGCATTTCACGTGCCACGTTGCTGTAGGTGTAGGTTACCATTGACGGTTGGGCTCCCCACCAGCTCATAACCTCAGAGGTAGTGCCGCTGAAGTAGTTCTTCTGGCGACCGGGCAGCTCATCCTCAACCACGCATACAAATATGGTGTAGATGACGTTGTCACGTGTAACCGAGAAGCGGGTCTCAATGGGGAGCTCGATAACGCCGTCAGCTGAGTAGTAGGTGGGGTCAACTACTTTGATTTCACCCTCGGTGCCTGCTGACAACTCACTCAGCACCATATCCATGAAGGTCTGGTCACCGGTATTAGAGGTGTAAGCTACATCACCCGTTGTCTCGTCATGGAACATGGGGCTGTAGACACCCGGCAGGCGGTTGACGCGGCCGTTGGGGTAACCACCCAGGGCCAGCAGTTGGTCATACTCCTGATGTGCGAAGGCGTCACCGTTGTGTACCGAGATCACGGCAATGTTGTCAGGCATAGTCTCCTGGAGGTGCTCAAGGGCAACCTCGCCGTAGGGGCAGTTTCCGCACCACATGCCGGTACCCTCCTCGATGAGGACGCGGCGCTGAATCTCAAAGGCGTGGTTAACAATGTTGCCGGTGTAGGTTTGCTTGATGCCGTTCATCACGGTCTCAACGGTGAACTTGTTCACCTTACCGAGCTGCAAGGGTACATCAACAAACTTAACCTGATAGGTTGAACCGGTGGTGAGGTTGAGGGCGTCCTTCTTGATTACCTGTGAGTAGTCAAGCTCAGGGATGGTGAGGGTAGCCTCCAGTTCCTTGAAGGGACCGGCAGCGTTCACGGCAATGTCGGCCACAACGCTTGTGGTGTTGGCCTCAACAAGGTTGTTCTCGGTGGCAACGCTCAGGGTATAAGCCCCGCGATACTCTACGGCAATGTCATCGACAAATACCATGCTCTGGTTATTGTTCTCGTTGACAAATGCGATGTACACATTTTTGCCGGCATAGTCAGCCAGGGGGAACTCATAGTTGGTCCAGTTGCCGGCCAGCAGGCCTTCAACCTTTGAGGGGATAAGCTGGAATTCAGCCAGGGTTTTGGCCTCCTTCTTTACTCGGGCCAGCATATCCTCGTCCAGTGAGCCAAGGACGTCATCAAACTCCCATACAACAATCTTCAGGCGGTCATATTTGCTCTGAGTAGCGCTTTGGGCCTTGAAGGTGAGGTAGAAGTCCTTGTCAGAGAGCTTGAGTTGCGGCAGCATCATCCAGTCATCACTGCGTCCGGCAGGTGAGTACTCTGAGTGTGATGCGGCGCAATAGTCATAGTTGTCATCGTCACGCAACGAGAAGTTCCAGGGGGTATTGTTGGCATCAAAGCCATAACCCTGCATGGTCTCGCTGGGCATGTTGCCGTCGCCGTCAATCAACAGGAAGTTGTAGAGTGCCTCGTTGGGTGAAGTGAAATCCTCAAAGAAGGGACGTGCGGGGTCTGACGGGGTGGTGGGGACAAATGCACCGTTGTAGTTGATGCTGAAAGCCTCGTTATACCCCTCGGCACTGATGTCGGCTACCAGTGATGCCGGGATCTCGATGCGATACTTGTGGTCCTTGGCAAGACGACGCTCTGAGGCCGGATAGATAATCAGACGATTACCGTCGGCAACAACGCTGAGGTTGCAGATAGCATTATTCTTGCCCTCCTCAAAGAGTTGGGGCTGCACAGCGGTGCTGATTGACAGGTCGGTGTCAAAGTCAATGGTCACCGGGCTGTTGAATGAGAATACGTTGATGTATGAGTCCTCGGCGGGATTGATGTTCACGGCCTTAACGGGCTGGTCGGGACGACCGATGTACTCAACGTCAAATTTGGGGTTGCCCATGGTGGTGCCGGGAACCGTGAAGATACCCTCGGGGACAGACACGGTGTATTTTTTGCCCGCGGCCAACTTGATGTCGGGGAAGGTGATGGTGTAGAGCAGGTTTTGTGAGCTGAATGAGGTGATGGCAGATGATTTGCCAACGACATTGCCACCCTCATCCTTTACAGTAACCTCAGCACCGTCAACGGGCACAGCGCCGTATGTAAAGCGCACGCGCATCTGTTTCAGTGTCGAGAACTGCTTGCCTGAGGCGGGAGCCACGGTATACTCGGTGAGGAGGCTGATACCCTTTGCGGCCTCGTTGTACTCAACGGGGAGGGTCAGGGCATAGGCACCACCGCGGAACTCAGCCTGCACTAACAGGGTCTTGCAGTCGGCAGCTACATTCTGGGCATAACCGGTGGAGGTGTAGTCGGTGGCCTCGCTGAAGTTGATGCCATATTTCTGGTCAAGAATCTTGTTGAGGTCAACCCACAGGTCCTCAGAGCGCACAACCAGGTTGCGGATAGGCTGTGAGCCGGGGTTGGCGGCATATACGGTACCGTTATTGTCGATAGCGGTAGCCAGCATGTCCTGGTCGGGCAGGTCGCAGAATACCTCAAGTTTACCGGTATTGGTGTTATAGCGGTAAACACCCTCTTTGTCATCATACCCCTCTTGGTCGGCGCCGATAAACATCATGTTACCGGTAACCCACTCACCGTTTTCGCTGAGGTAAGCACTGTCGGTGAAGCTGTGGCCGTAGGTCTCAGCCGGGGCAAGGATAAAGGCGAAGGTCTCGTTCTCGAGGTCATAAACGCCGTATGAGCATCCCCAGTCGGGACGGTTGTGGTCTATACCCAACAGCAACTTTTTACCATCAAAGGATATGGTGCGGAAGGTATAGTTGGGCGTTTCGTTCTTGCTGCTCTCATAGTCATACTTGTCTATGATGCCGCGGTCATAGAGGTCTTTGTAGGTGGGGAGACCGGGCAGGTCCTTCTTCACACCGTTTTCCCAGAGGGCGCTCTTGAGCAGGGTCAGTGACTCGCCTGAAAACCATCCGGCCATCAGGGTTCCGTCACCATTCATGCCGTAGACGGCACCGCTGAGGTTGCGGTTGTCGGCCGTTGAGCCCATTGAAAGGCAATGCCAGGTGAGGTCATCCACGGTAAAGTAAGCAGGGTAGCCGTCAACGGTACCATAGATGATTTTACCGTCATTTGAGACACCCATAGGTTGGGAATAGCTTCCGTTAAGGAATGCCTCTTCAACACCCTTGTAGTTGATTTTCTTTTTGGGTGTGTAGGTTACAAATTCTCCGGTTTCAAGGTTGATGATTTTAACATCAAGCGAAAGTTCCTCACCGGCCTGTTTCTGGTATGTACCCCATTTGCCGTTGGGACTCATCCCGTTGACAAAGGCGTCATTACCCACATTGAAGGGGGTGAGTTTCGGAGCTTCTTCGGCAACGGCAGCCGACATCAGCGCGCCGGCAGCCAATAACATTAGAAATCTCTTCACGTAGGGTTAAGTTTAATAAATTTAGTTTATCGTGTTAAGAGACCGTGTTTAAATCACAGCTGTGGGATTTAAGGAAGATGGCCGTATCAGCCACAGAACCACCTCTGTGGTAGCGGGTGGAGCTGACCGAGGTCGCTCCACCCGTTTACAAGAAATTCGGTCTTAAGATACAACGGTAAGCATAAACCCGAATTATGTATTTAACATTCTTTTAGATATTCGGGCTTATGTTTCAACAGTTTATTACTTGTTGACAAGTTTGAGGGCTACCTGCTGGTTGGCTTCGCGAACGGTGATAACGTATACACCGGCGGGAACGGCGATCTCAAGCATGTCTTGCTCACCAACGTTTGCAGTAGCCATAAGGCTGCCACCAACGGTGTAAACATTGACAATCTGACCCTCCTTCAAACCGGCGATAATCAGCTTGCCATCCTGGCTCCAGCCACGCAGGTTCAGGTCGGTAACAACATCGTCAATACCGGCGGGGGTAACAACAACACCGTCAAAGGTGTACTGTGCAACCAGGTTCATCTCACCGGTAGCGGCGGGGGTGGTATAGTCGCCGTTAACCACGTTTGCGGTTACGTCGTCACCATTCAGGGTAAGGCTCTCAAGTTTCCAGCCTTCAGCGGGGGTGAGGGCTACGGTAGCGGTTTTGCCGGTCTCAACTGAGCCGATTGCAATTGTGCTGTTGTCAACAGAGTAGTTAACGGGATAGAAGTCTACTACATAGAAGTCATATGACTGAGGAACTGAGGTGTCACTGTCAAACTGAGTACCGAAGAAGAAGCTGCCTTCGGGGATAACGAGGGTGTATTTGCCTTTCTTGGTAACGGGGGGAATCATTTGGAACTCAAGTTCGAGGGGGCTGGGCTCTGAACCGGATGTCCATGAGAGTTCTTTGTAGGGACGCAGGCCAAACTCAGGATCGTTGTAGTATTCCTGGTTGATTGTGGCAACAGTGTTACCCTTGTCATCAATTACATAGGGGTATGCAAGCCAGCTGGTGTTGATACCGTTGTTGTTTTTGCTTGAATAGGCAACAAAGGTGTTGATCTCAGGTACATGGTTGTTGGTCTGGGTCAACATAACGCGGGGCTGGTAGAAGGTGAGGAAGTAGCTGAGGTAGTTCTTTGAGTTATCCTCAGTACCGTTGTTGCCGGCTACAATATTGCCGTCAACACCAAATGCGGTGATTGCTACATCACAAGCGGGGTAACCGTTGATTGCAACCTGGGGAATCTCGAAGTACCATACGTTGTCATATTCCTGACCCTCGTTGGCCGGGTAAATGGTCAGAGGCTCTGAGGCACCCATACCAAGGTTGAACTGTGCAGTTGCTGCTACCGGCTCGGTGAAGAGAACGGTTACCTTGGTGTTGTCAAGGGTGGTGATGGTTGCGCCGTCAACGGGAACTGAAGTCACAAACTTGGCTGAGCTGTATTTGTAACCCTCGGTGGTACCGGCAAGGGTGAGGCGGGCGCCGCTACCAAACTCGGTCTTGTTCTGTACATTGTCATAGGTGTGGAACTCAAGGGCATAGGTGGTGCCTTGGTACAGGTTGATGTCCATGGCGAATGCTACCAGGAATGAACCGTCCTGCTGCTTCTGAGGCTCAACGAATGTCAGGCTCTCGTTGGTGGTAAGGTCAAGAAGCTCGCAAGTTACATAGTTTGACTTCTCACCGTGGTTGAAGGTTACCAGGAAACCGGTACCCTCATCATTGGTGACAATACCTTTCAGTTGGCCAAGGGGCATGTCGGGGGTAACAGTCTCGGCGTTGTCGCCTACCCAGTTGTATACCGGAGTGGTACCCGGGGTTGAGGTTGAGGTAACGCCACCCATCAGGGCTGACTCAATAACGAGGTCGGAGTCATCGGCATCAGCTTTGGTCTTGGTGTAATAGTAGGTGAGGGTAATCTCCTGCTCATACATGCCGCGGGGTGATGAGAATGCACCCGGTTTGGCATTGAAGGTGTAGGTGCCTGAGGGCATATTGCCGTCAAGGTTGAAGTCAAAGTTGACGAAGGGATAGTCAACATAAGCCAGCATCGGGTCACCGTCACGGTAGAAACCTGTAATAGAGTACTCTACACTCTTGCCATTCTCATCTTTCAGGGTGATGAGGTTCTCGTTCAATGAGATTGACTTGTCATTGGCAAAATCGAGGCGAATCTGGTTAAATTGTGTATATGTTGCTTCGTCCTGAACGATTGTGCTGCCGGGAGCGGGGGTGATCTCGGTAGGCTCAGCCGGGGTAGAGGTGTTTGCTTCAATCTCAAAGGGAAGACGGTACTCACGGTTGTCACTCAACTTTGAGACGTTGGCGGGAACAACAACGGTATAGGTACCCGGGTCGGTGATCACCGGTACGAATTCAGCAGCAAGAGCTGCGAAGTCCCCGTTGTTCCAGTCAAAATCAAATGAAGCGGTAGAAATCTGGGTACCCTCGCTGTTGAGCAGAAGCAGTTGCTTTGAGTAATCCAGTTCGTCATCTTCAGGGAACTCCGCAGACCACTTCAGGGTTACAGGCCCCAGATCGGTAACCTTGGTTACCTCACTCTCGCTGGGAGAGATCAGCTCAAATGCACCGGCTGACAAGGCCGCGGTGGCCAATATCCCCAGGCATAGAATTGATTTGGAGAAAATTTTCATAATTGTTTATTTAAAAGATTGGTTATAGTTATTTTACAAGCACTTTTTGACCGGCAACAATGTACATGCCGCTGCCCAGGGCAATCACGCGACCCTCGCCGGCGGGGATGTTTTCACGGGCAATGGTACGACCGTCAAGGGCAACCACGTCATACACGCCGCCGTTGGCTGAGATGATGGTGACACAACCCTCACCGGCTGAGATCACATCCTCGTTGCCTGGGGTAAACACTTCCAGGATTCCGGCCTCGCCGGTAACCTTGATGTTGCGCAGGTACAGGGTGGAGAAACCCTCGGTTGAGAATGTAAAGGTGATGCGGGCATTTTCATCCTCAGGGAGGTTAACCTTTACGGGAAGGAACTCTGAGGTACCGCTGATGTAGTGGTCAGGGTCGTTGGGAGAGGGGGTCATGGTACCGGTATATTCGGTGGCCTTGAACAGGTCGTTCTCGGTTCCGCGTTTTCCGCACTTCACCTCAAAGCTGTGGCCGGCGCCGAAGGTCCCCGGCTCATTGCCCTCGGGCAATACAACCATCTGGTCAACAATCTGGCTGACATCACGGGTGGTCTCCATGGCCCATTCAAAGCTGAGCTCGGCATTCTTGCCATAGTTAAGTGCCGGTGAGATAAGGGTAGCTTTGGTGCCTGAGGCTGACACGCCGCCAACGGCAGGTTGCTCCTCATTAGCGCCACGCATGCGGGGCATGAAGATGGTGGTAACGGTGGTGCCGGTGTGGGTGGTCTGTGAGATCCAGTTCAGGGGAGCCTCATACAGTGTGTAGAGCTCAAGCTGCGGCTCGTATGGCATTGAGGGCTCGGTAACGCCGGTGGCGTTGATAAATGTCTGTGACACAACATCGTTGCGCAAGCTCCATGCGCGGAAGAAGATCTGGCGGTTAGGCTCGGCATCGGTGTAAGCAAATTCGCAGGGGTCGCCAACGAAGATTACGCGGCCGCCACCTTCAATCTCGTCGCCAACATTGCATGCAGCCTCGGGCTGGCCGAAAATACCGGTTGCGCCCTCTTCAGTGGCCATAACGCGGTCGGTAGTGGCTGCAATAATAACGGGGTCATCACCCAAAATCTTCAGGTTGATGGCATCCTTTGCTGATGTGGCCTGCAGAATGTAGGGGGCCGGGTGTGATGAGAGGAACTCAAGCTCGGCAGCCTTGTCATAGCAGTATGAAGGGTAACCGTTGACGCCAAAGGCCTTTACATAATATTGTGTGCTGGGCTTAATGTCTTTAAACTCAGCCGTGGGGTTCTCATCATTGCTGTAATAGATAAGGGTGGCGTCGCCAAAAGTGGTGATATATTCACCCTCGTCATTTTTAACCGGATATGATACACCCTGCTCGGGGTACTCAAGAATCGGTTTTTCTGAGATCATGATGGCAGTTGCGGGGGCATCGGC
>CAYMNF010000057.1:8054-12843 GCA_964391735.1 uncultured Bacteroides sp.
CCGGTTATCAGGCCTATTGAGCTGTAGGGGCTCTCCTCCTCAAGGAAGTTGAACTCAACCTTGCCGTCCTTCTCATACAACAGTATTTGCAGTGAGTAGATGGCATTGCCGCGTGTGCTGGGCTCGTTAACATTCATGTGGGCAAACTCAACGGTGAGCACGCGGTTGCCCTCGGTGCCGCTGACAGCGTATGAAAGTTGTCCGTCTTTGATACCGAACATAGTCGGGCCCATACCCAAGTAGAAGGTGTTGGTGGCATAGCGGGTGGCCTCGTTGAAGAACAGGTTGGCATAGCCGCGGAACTCAACCTTGTCCTTGCCCAGCAGCAGGTATCCGTTGTTGTTGACGGCAAACTGGTTGAACTCCTTGCCGGCGTAGCGGAATGTAAAGCCGATGGGGAATCCCTGGGCCACGTATGACGTGATGGTCTGCTTGTCGGGGAATACTATCTCTGAGCCTTCTCCATGAATATTATTGATGGGCGTTGCATTTTCAAGAAACTTGAAGTTGAACCCCTGTCGTGTTTCCTGAAAAGAATACTGGGGGATGTTACCGCTATGGGCAGGCATCCACAGGGACAGCACGGCGGCTGCCGCCAAGCCTTTTAAGCATTTTGTAACTTTCATGGTTTGTATGTTGGTATTTATATTTCTTTATTTGACAAATTGCTACTTTTTTGCCTGAAAAGTTTAATTTGGTTCTTTAAATCCCAAGCAACTCGCAATGTATGTTGGTTTTTGCAGGTTTTATCTAACTATTTGATTCTTTTTAAGTGGTTAAAGTCTTAAATTCTTATCCAAAAGTATGGTTATTTTTTCTAATGCACAAGAAAATGTGCTAAAAAACATAAAAATATTTTTTTAACGACAGATAAACTAATTAAGTCCAAGTCGGGTATATTCCAACTTGGACTTAATGCATTGACAGTCATTGCGGTTTTACCAATATGACGTTGAGCGTGGGATTGCGGTTGACACCGTGGGCGTGTCATCCTGCAGTACCGTAAGGGCTATCGCGCGGGTCATCAGCACATCGTCATGGTTGCCCTCACGCGCGGCGTATGTTCCGTTGGGCAGTTGCTCATAAGTTGTCATCTCGTCAATGACTGTGTGGGAGCACTCAATGTACAGCCCCTCGCGCACGGCGGTTATCAGTGTGGCGATAGCCAAGGCCTTGGTGCGCACGTTGGTGTGGAACCCCGGGCACCAGCCGCCACCCCCGCGGCTACCTCGGCGCATATACAGGTTGGGGTAGTGGTTTTGCAGGGCATCAAGCACCGTCTCGCTGCCGCCGTATGCGGCCGTCTCAAGGGTGTTACTCTCGATTACCAGCAGGGCGCGGTTGTACCATTGTGCAATATTGGCCGCGCGCCATGCCAAGATGTCATGATCACCATGTCCGCGCCATTGGGCCACCACGCGGGGAGAGGGTTCGCGTGTCATGACGCACACCACCGAGAAGTCAGCCTTGTCAGAGCGGCCGCCCACATCCACCGTTACAATGTATTTGGTGTTTGGCACGGGCTTTTCCCACACCTCAAAGGCCCCCTTGGGGTCCTCAAAAAACCGCACGTCATTGCGAATGCCACGTTGGCCGTTCCCCTCAATTTCGCCAATATAGGCCGGCGGGCAGCAATTTGCTCGCATTTTGTCAAGATGTTCGCCATTAAACACACCGTGGTTGGTTGAGTTGAATGCCTCCTCAGGTGTCGAGGGGTATTCAGCCATCATTGACTTGTGGTCAGGGTATTCCCGACGTTTCGCCAGATACCACGCTATCTGATTCGGGGTAAGGTTGAAACGCTGCTGCAGTTCCCGCTCATAGTCGGTCATTGCGTCCTCCACAGCCTTGGGGTCCGTTACCTTGGCGGTATACATCTCAATCTCATGCCAGGCCACAAACAGCGGGGCTTTGTCACTCTCACCCCTGCAGGCGCGCACCCACTCGCGGTGGAAGAAACTGCCGACGCCGTTGGCCGTGGACTCAAGCACCACCAGGGTGTAAGGCTCCATGGGGATGCCGCTGCAGATTGCGCGCACAAGATCTGAGGGGCTATGCAGTGGGCTGCTTTTCCAAAAAGCAACCTCGCTGAGGTGGGCCATCTGCAGGTCTTGGCCGCGGGATGCCTCCTGGCTTTCAGCCGTCCCTAAGGTAATGCGTGAGCCGCGGCCTTCAACCACAAGGGTGTTAAGGGACCCTTTCAGAGACTTCATGCGCATGGGCTTCCCGTCGGGCAACAATGCCGCCGGGTAATTGTCAAGAATCTTGGAATACATGGCACGCAGGGTGGCGGATGTGTCCTTGAGGTGAGCACATATAATTGAGTTCCAGTTGTCGCGATGCACCAGTTGTATCCACGCCATATAAGCCTGCACAAGGGTGCTTCCGCCCCATTGGCGGGCTTTCAGGATAATTACACGAAGGGGCTTACCGGCCCGGCGCTGGCCCTCAAGTACACCCAAAAGTTTTCGCTGGGCGTTGTTCAGAATCAGCGGCACGTCTCGCCCGGTTATCTTGTCGCGAATCGTTACGCAGTTTTCAGCCCAATATTCAAAGTCATTCCTGACCCTCTCTTTATCAATCTCTATCTTCTTCATCTCATTTAAAATAATAATGTGCACCCGTTGAAGACCGTGTTTCCGGCCGCTATGCCGACAATGCGCACTTCAATCACCGGGAAGAACGGGGCAATCAGGTTCGACACCACGCGGTGGTTGAGGGGGCCGTTGATGTTTAGCCTTTGCAACAGGAGCCGGGGCAGAGCCGGGTCGGCCTCGTTTGCACCATAAATCTCAAGCACACCCTTGAAGCGTTGTGATGTCAGTTTCCACACTATTCCCCTCAGCCGCGACTCTATGTCGCAGATTCTTGCACCCCACTGAACCTCAACGGTGTTGTTTGAAAGCAGTTGGGTGTCGGGCTGATACCATTGTCCATCTGACAGATACACCACACTGCTGCCCGAACGGGTGAATTTTGTAATAGGGAAACCCGGGGAACGCTGTGAACCTTTTATGCCACGCCTTATTGCCATACCGGTGATGGATTGAAGCCATAGCTCGCCGGTTTGGTCAGACCATGCGAGTGCTCGGTAGTCAACGTCTGTCTCGATTGTCTCCACGCGGTTGCCGTTGACGCACACCAGGTTGTTGGCGGCCACGGCAACAGTTCCGTGTCCCGTCTCTGTCACCAACGGAGCGCTGAGGACGGGTCGGCTGTCAATTTGCGACAAAGCAAGGCGATTTTGTGCCGAATTGAGGCGTGCAACAAAGATGCCGCCGACACTGAACACATAGAAACAGACCTGCCCGAACTGCAGGCCACCGGTAGCATTACGAGCCGGGGTTATCGCCACCACCTCCTTGGGTAGCCGTGTAAAGGTTAGGGCTGAGCCGTTCAGGTCGGTTGCCACCAACAGGGTGGCGTCAACAGCAGCCGTGCCTGAGACAACCGTCTCAGGGATCCCGAGTCCCACCGGCGCAAACCCATCGAGATTAAATGCGTATGCGTGCATGGCATCAGGCGTTGGGGTCAGGGGTATTTCCCAGACATTATGGTTTATCGTAACCGTCAGGGAGATTGCTGCAGCGTCAGGGATGGAAATCAGTGGGCCCAAATGTTGCGGGCGCTGCTTGGTTGAGGAATAGAGGGCCACCAGGTCTTGGCGACCGTCGCTGTACTTGACCCGTATACTGCCGGTCCATGCATCATCAACGATTTTGTCGGCCATCTCTGCGGGGGAGAAAATGCCGTTGGGCGAAAAGACAAGGTTTCCCAAAAGTTTTATTGTGCCGTTAACGGCTGACGCCCCGGAGGTGTATGTGCCGGGGATAAGGTTCAAGCCGGTGTTTGAGGCTGTTGTCCGGTTCAAAAGCATTTGTCGTTCATCATACGCCGACATCCCCGAGGTGGCGAAGTAGGAATTCTCAGCATCCTCAACGGGCACTGTGGCCATGGGCATAGCAATGTCGTTGAGGTGCATGAGCGCGGTGACGAGGATACCCTGAAAGGCCCGCTCGGGGGAAGCACCCAGGGCAACCCCCGGCATGCCGACATCAAGGGTTGCGGCGGTTGACAGGTAGTGCCCGATGCGGGTGGGACATTGCCCCTTAAAGTCACATACCTGCAACTGAGGTGTGACACTGATGCTTATATATGAGATTGCGGCGATCTCATCCTCAGAGAGGTCGTCCCACCTGAGGCCTACCCTGAAGCAACTTGCTATCAACGTGGCGGATGCCACTTTTTTGTAGTTGCCATTGGCATACTCCACGGTTCGGGTATGTTGCAGGCAATTGATACCACCCTCAACATTGGGGCACAGCAGGGTGGGCATCCCCCGGTACAGGGTTTTGCCGTTGTGGCCCATAACCGTCACCGTGGCGATTACCGGCTGGGAGAATGCCGCAATGGCATTGGCCCGGGAGTGGAGAACCTCAAGGGTAGCGAGGTAGTCGCCGGTGATGGTCTCGTTATCCTCAAGGGTCAGCGTTGACGTCCCTGACCCATATTCGCCCTTTAGGGTGACGGCCGGCAGAACAGCCTGAACTGTGCCTGCCGAGACGGCTACCGGCACGGGGCAGCTCCCCGACCATGGCTTCTCGTCAGCCTTCCCCTCGGGAGGGAGCACCGGCAGGCCGCGCGTCTCTGCAACCAGCGCGCTGCCGGCACGGTTTAGTTTCAGGCCCACGCACTTTACAACCCCGTTGCCGTTGACAATCTCGGCGGGTTTTACTGTTATTTTCTTTTTCATCATGGCTTTTCAAATGGATTTTGCCACAATGATAGT
>CAYMNF010000058.1:0-12233 GCA_964391735.1 uncultured Bacteroides sp.
TGCGGCGATAGATGATGGCGCGCTCGTTCATCCATGAGTCAAACACGGCGCAGATACCACCCCACAGCTGCTCCCAAGCGTCCTCGGGGAACTCCTTGCCGGTGTAGCTCAGAACAGCAGCCTTGAACTCTTTAACCAGTGTCTTGAGGTCTTCAACATCGAGCTCGGTGTCAAGTTTAACACCCTTTTTCTCTTTGAGCTTATCCATGATTTCCTCAAAGGGATCAATGTCGGTTTTGGTTTTGGGCTTCATGCCGAGCACAACGTCGCCATACATCTGCACAAAACGGCGATATGAGTCCCATGCAAAGCGGGGGTTACCGCTCATTTTTGCCAAAGACTCAACGGTGGCATCGTTCATACCCAGGTTTAGGACGGTATCCATCATGCCGGGCATTGAGGCGCGGGCACCTGAGCGTACTGAAACCAACAGGGGGTTTGAGGGGTCATTGAATGTTTTGCCCGTGAGGGACTCAACATGCTTTATAGCTTCTTCAACATCTTTCTTGATTCGTTTTACAACCTCGTCACGGCCATACTGAGTATACTCGGTACAAACCTCGGTAGTGATTGTAAAGCCCGGGGGTACGGGCATACCCAGACGGTTCATTTCAGCCAGGTTGGCACCTTTGCCACCCAACAGGTTGCGCATTGAGGCATCGCCCTGCGCTTCACCATTGCCAAACAGATAAACTCGTTTCATCCTGTGTGAAAATAGGTTTTTGTGTTATTGAATTTTTTGGTTTTTCATTACAAATCTGCACAATGCTACACTACACATTGTGCAGGGATTGCAAAGTTACTAAATTTTCTGAAACCTTGAAATTTTTCCTTTCTACACAGCCTTTGTGATATAATCAAGCCGAACCCCTCAACACTATGTTAGTTATTGAGGGGCACGGTCTCAGTCTCAAGCTAAGATAAAAAGCTGTTTATACTCCAAAGAACACCGGGATAAATGTTATCATGGCGATCAGCAGGCCGATGCAGTATCGTAAAAATCTTGCTGAACATCTTTTCGTAAGCCATTGCGAGTCAGCTATCCCTATACCGAGAAATGTGCAGGCCATTGCCGTGACTGTGGTAAGAAATACTCCGTCAGCCATACTTACTTAGGGTTACCCCTCAGTATGTTGAGGGCATGTTCAACAACGTTATCTTTACCGAAGATTACACTGTCGGTTTCTTCAACCAAGATGTCAGGTTGAATACCTACTCCGATAAACTCGGTTCCGTCGGCAAGTTTCTCATTGCGTGTGCAGATGCGGCCGTAATACCCCCATCCCAGGTCAACTATTTTGGGGCTACCGGTGCTACCTCCTGTTGGGGCGCCGATCACTAAACCTCGTTTGGCATTCTTGAACAGCACTGCAAAATTTTCGGCTGAGGAGAAGGTGGTGCTATTCACCAACAACACTATCGGTTTGTCATATTTAGGCAATTCGCCGGGGTCTGAGATGCAAAATGGTATCAGTGGGTAAGACTCTACCGACTCAAGCTCCCAAGGTTTACCCCAAGTTGAGTAGGCGGCCTCATATTTAGGTGTTTCCCAGGGAGCCTGTGGAATTGTATCTATGGCAAAACATTGCATAATTGCATCGCCGATACGGCTGTCTCCGCCCGTGTTATCGCGGATGTCAATAATAAGGCCGTCACTTGAAGGGATTTTCTGCATCAACAGGTCGGTGAAGACTTCAATATCCAGTTCATTGGCGCGGAAGCTTGGAATCTTTAACAGCCCGATATTGCCCGGGAGAGTATCATACTTCACGGACATGTCCGGCTTAACCGTGCCCCAAGGCGACTGTCGCCGGTCAATTATATCAAAAGTTTTGCCCTTGCCGTTCCTGAAAGTCAGTTTAATCGGATTGCCCCTCAACCCCTTTGTCAGATGTATTGAATTGTAGGGGTATGTGTTAGACCACTGTGGGGTGGAGGAGGGGATGTAAGGCACAACATTCTTGTTCCCATACTCCAATACCGGCATATCGTCAATAGCGACAAGTTCAGTTCCTTTTGTGACCCCGGTGCGGGAATACTCCTCAGAGAATACTTCGGTCACAAATACCTTGTCGCCAATCCTTTTATGGATGATGGGGGCAGAAGTGACATCGGCACTGAAGCTTATTCCGGTGTGCCCGTCCTTTAGCAGGTTTGCAAATAGCTGAATTTTTTCATTAAACTCTTCATCACTGGGGGAATTTACAAGCTCCGGAAGCCATGCCCGACAAATGCTGTCATAGTCATGTCCAAACTTGTCGTAGAAGGCAAAATTATATTTTACCTCTGAGGCGAATCGGGTTGCTATGGCCGCCTTTTGATAGGACGTTAGGTCATTTTTGGCAACTGAGCAAATCCCCGGCAGGGACAGGAGGAGGATTAGATAAATGCGTAATGGATGTTTGTGGCTCATATTGGATATAAATTTTGTAGGCAAATTTATATTAGACGGGGAATTATGCCAACTACATTATCTTACATATTTAATGTTAAGATATTGATTTTCAGAGTATAAAATATTAATTTTCTAACATAGTCCTGCCGGACGGGTCATTTATGAAAAATAAGCAAGATATGCGTCCTTGTTGGGGCTGTTGCTTTTTTGTATACTGCTTTTCAGTCGAGACTTATAAACATAAATATTGCGTATATCCGTTTGTTGAAAGATGCTGATGGTTTGCAATGAGAACCCGCAAAAAAGGTACAAGGCCAGGCGCCGTGCTGATGCTGAAATTTTTGGAAAATCCTCATCAAATCGCTCCATCAAGTTATCATTTGCAGTATTGACAATTTCAGCCATCTTATTCAACGAGTCTTGTGAACGCAGGCCATCAATTACCCGTTTTGTCTCGGCAAAGACACGTTTCTCCTCCTGCGGAGTCCCCTTGCATTCAGCATAAGTTGCAGCTAATTTATCAATTGTCTTGAAGGGCGCTGAGAACAGGGTAGATACTTTCTCGCCAACTGCGCTTTGCTGTTTTCGGGCTTCAAAAAGATTCTGCTCAAGATTCTGAAGTTTTAGTACTGTGTTCTCATTCTCAACCCTCAATAACTTATGACGTTTTCGGTAAAACAGCACCGACCCGATAGTAACCCACGCCAAGACAACCAGAATGGATATCAATATTATTGAGCGCACTCTGTTATTCTGGATTTCTTTCCAAGCCGACCGGGTTGCCGAGTCGTACTTCTTATTCAGAGCAAGGCTCGTCTCAGCAATATGGCGCCCATCGTAGTCAATGTTGGCTGCCTCTTGTCTCAGGCTGTCAATCATAGGTAACTGACTCTTGCGCCCTAAACGTTCAAAAATATCATATTGAACGTTGCGGCACAGATATTCATCAGAGGGATTTCGAGGTTGGTATAGTGCCCGGTTGATCATTACCTCGGCACTGTCTAACTTATTCAGGTGGATATAAGCTCGTGCCCAGTGGGCGAGAGTGTTGGCCGATATGCTGTCACTGGCATAAATCCGTTGCCAGGTCTCAACAGCTTCTCTGCTTTGACCGTTCTCGTCAAGTGTTCTTGCCAGTTGGTCAAGGAAATAGGATTTATAGCTCTCGGTGGAATGCTTCAGCACATCCTTCTTCATGGAAAGCAATGAGTCAAGCATGGTTTTGTAATCGCGTTTGACGGCCAAGGCCCCGACGATAGCCATACGGGCATCAATGCTTTGTTTGTTATACCCTAATTCATTGAAAAGGTTTAATGCCCGGTTGGCATAATACTCAGCCACAGTGCCATTAAAGCCATTGGCATAAGCCCTTGAAAGATAATAGTAGATAAAGGCCAGGCCGGATTTGTCGTTAATCTGATTAGCCAGAAACTCCGCATCCTTCAACATCTCAAGGCATATAACCGGTTGACCATTTGCCTTAGCCAGTTCAGAGTTGATAATTAGAGATTTCACCTCATCTTCGTCACAGTGTCCTTCAAATGCAGTTGTGGCACGTTCAAGGTCGGCAGCAGACAAATCAACCGGCATAACATAGATGGTTGCCATGTAGGCATGGAGCAATGCTCGGCGTGCCTTTTGCTTTTCTGACATTGAAAGCGTGTCCATCTCTGCCAGATGCATGAAGGCGTCTTTGGGACTCGCCATCATCCTCTTTTCGATATCATCCAGATGGCTGTCGGTTTTTGAGCATGAACACATCAACCCCATCAACAGAATACCGGTGAGGGAGATAAGGAATAAAAAGGGTTTCCTCATTTTCTATACTGTTCTCTTCAAATACAAATTTAGGGCAAGGATGACTAATAACCAAATCCGAAACTGTACGAAACCTTTCGTGCAAGATAAAAAAATTTTGTGAAAAAAATTTGGAGGGTATGGAAAGTTGCTTTATCTTTGCGGTGTCAAAACGGGGTATTAGCTCATCTGGCTAGAGCGCGACACTGGCAGTGTCGAGGTGAGCGGTTCGAGTCCGCTATACTCCACAACCTCAAGGCGAGTTCAGAAGTATATTCTGCAACCCGCTTTTTTATTTTTAATCTATGGGTAAAGAAATTGAACGGAAATACCTGGTGAAGAATGACGGATACAAGCAGATGGCCACTGCCCGAAAGGAGATGGAGCAGGGGTATCTGTCGGTTGACCCGGACAGGACAGTGCGTATTCGTCGCACCGATGATTGTGCTTTTCTCACCGTAAAGGGGCGTAACCAAGGTATGGTGCGTGATGAGTGGGAGTACAGGATCCCTGTCGATGAGGCGCAGCAGATGCTTGGGCTGTCGGTGTATCCGCCGCTAATAAAGACCCGCTGGATTGTGCCGTACGCAGGGCTTGTGTGGGAAGTGGATGAGTATCACGGTCCTTTGGAGGGACTCACGGTCGCTGAGGTTGAATTGCCGTCAGAGGATATTGTCCCTCAGTTACCGCCATTTGCCGGCAAAGAGGTTACAGGGGATTCAAAATACTATAACTCCAACCTTTGCAAGGGGTTCAGTGATTAGTATTCTTTAAAAAAACACCTCCGGTAATTTCCGCCTAATATATTGGTCTAAGAGTACCCGTTGTGCAACCATTCCGCCCATTCCCGCCCGATGTCTCATGTAAAATACCGTGGGAAGAATTGGAGGCTGCATCGTTTGATACAGCCTCCTGTTAGGGGTTAATCCTCCTTTGCTCTGGACTTGGATTTTGACTTGGTCTTTGTGGCAGAAGAGTCAATGTCTTTTTCTTCCTTAAGATCTATCTCAACACCATCCGGCCCAACCACACGATATTGAAGATAGGCCAGGGATTGGTCGGGAAGGATGCGGAACTTTCGCCCGCTATCCATGCGCCATTTGCGGTAAAGAGACAACAATCCTTTCTTGATATAGGCGTCAACAAACGGGTGGACGTACATGGTGAAACCCTGGGTGTTGAGTTCGCCGGTGAGGTAGTCAATCTTCTCTTTCAGGGTATCGGTGAACAGTAGCGATGGTTGCACGGTACCCTTGCCGTAACATGAGGGGCAGTCCTCAGTGGTGATGATATCCATTGCCGGCCTAACCCTTTGACGGGTTATCTGCATCAGGCCGAATTTGCTGAGTGGCAAAATGTTGTGGCGGGCACGGTCGTTAGCCATCAATTCACGCATGTGCTCAAGCAGCTTCTGCCGGTTCTCGGGCTTGTTCATGTCAATAAAGTCTATGACAATGATTCCGCCCATATCACGCAGACGCAACTGTCGGGCAATTTCATCGGCGGCACGCATGTTCACCTCAAGGGCATTGGTCTCCTGGTCATTGGTAGCCTTGGAGCGGTTTCCTGAGTTTACATCGATAACGTGCAATGCCTCGGTATGCTCAATTATCAGGTATGCTCCTGATTTGAAAGAGACAGTCTTGCCAAAGGATGACTTTATCTGCCGGGTGATGTTGAAGTGGTCAAAGATTGGCTCCGGCTTTTGGTAAAGTTTTACGATGTCGGCTCGCTCAGGTGCAATCAGTTCAACATATTTGCGAATCTGCTGGTAGACATCGGGGTCGTTGACATGTATGGCCTCAAAATTGGGGCTGAAGACATCACGCAACATCCCCACGATTCGGCTCTCCTCTTCAAAGACCAGGGTGGGTGGGGTAGACCGCTGTGCCTTTGCAACAGTCTCCTCCCAGCATCGCACCAGGGTATTCATCTCCTGCGCGAGGTCGGCTACACGTTTACCCTCAGCCGATGTGCGTATTATCACACCGAAGTTTTTAGGCTTGATAGCCTCGATGAGTTGGCGCAGGCGCACTTTCTCCTCGGTGGACTTAATCTTCTGGGATATGGAAATTTTGTCGCCAAAGGGTATAAGGACCAGGTACCGACCGGTAAAACTGATGTCTGTTGTCAGGCGCGGGCCTTTTGATGATATCGGCTCCTTGACTATCTGCACAAGGAGTTTTTGGCCCTGTTTGAGTACATCCACAACGCTGCCATGCTTGTCAATGTCAGGCAGCCTTTTCATTTTTGAAAGCTGGGGAACTTTCAGGTTCAGGGACTTTCCCTTGTCGTCGCCTTGGCCTTTCCCCTTCTTTTTGTTGCCACTCGTCGGCGTGCTGTCGGTATCATCGCCCAACGCCGCCGTCAGATATTGTTGGTAGGAAGAAAATTGTGACCCAAGATCCAAATAATGCAGGAAGGCGTCCTTCTCGTGGCCCACGTTGACGAATGAGGCATTCAAACCCGGCATCAGTTTCCTGACCTTTGCTAGATAAATGTCCCCCACTGCGTATGCAATGTTTCGCGCCTCTTTTTGCAATGACACCAGACGTGTGTCCTCGGTCAAGGCAATTGAGACTTCGTTGGGCTGAACATCAACTATGAGTTCGCTTTGCATGTTATGAATCCTGTTGGGGTATAAATTAGTTTTCGGGAGAGAGGGGGAGGTCTTTAGCTCAGGCTATTATATGTGGGCATAATGCCATGGGCCGGGCTAATAAATCTGTAATAATCGGCGACGGGGAGAGCCTCAATTTTGTAAGAGACATCCCCCCGCCGATAGCCCCTTGGGGGGGCGGCAAGAATCAGCATTTCAGGCACGGGACGCTACAGGGCTGTCAAGGCATAACCCGGTCCCGCGCAATGCCATTTTATTTCTTCTTATGACGATTCTTGCGAAGGCGTTTTTTACGCTTGTGCGTAGCCATTTTGTGGCCTTTACGTTTTTTTCCGCTGGGCATATCTATTGGACTTGTTTAGTTATAATGTTCTTTTGTTAAATGATAAGTTTCGCAATCAAAGGATACCGTTCACCGGTTTATTTTACATCCTCCATAAATACCTTGGCCGGTTTGAAGGCGGGTATTTTGTGCTCGGGGATAACGATGGTGATATTCTTGGTGATGTTGCGGGCTGTCTTTTGGCTGCGGGTCTTTACGATGAAGCTGCCGAAACCGCGCAGATATACGTTCTCACCATGGGCAAGGGAGCTTTTAACAACCTCCATAAATTTCTCAATGGTATCAAGAACGTAAGGTTTGTCAATACCGGTTGATTTTGAGATTTCGTTTACAATGTCTGCTTTAGTCATTGTTATAAGTTCTAATTAGGTTTTGGTTTTCAAAATGTTTTGGCAGAGGGAAAGCCTCTGCTCCGGAATATCGGTGCAAATATCGTAATAATTTCTGAAAATAACGCAATGTCAGCGCAACTTTTTTAGCATAAAAGTATTATGGCACATCTACGTCAAAACCATCAGCCTATATCAGCCCTGTTCAGTACCCTGCACCAGGGGGCAAAACGCGTGGTAAAGGCTCAACGGTTGGCCCAAAGGGTCGAGGTAACAAGGGCCTCATAGGCCAGCACGCCGTTGTCGCTGAGCTCAACAAGTGTCATGGTGCCGTCGGGGGCTGCCATGCGCACATGGGTGTCATCAACAAACGTCATCAGCGGGTAAACCTCTCCGTTGCCCGGGTCAACTGTCCATGTCTGTTCTTCAACGTCAAAATCCAAGCGTACAACCGAGCCGTCATTCTCTGAGGTGATGGTGTAGCCTTTGCCGTCACATTCTACCAGATAACGACCATCCTCACCCTCTATCACCTTTTTCCCTTTGGCCATGGGGTTGGAACCGCTCCAGAACTCTATTGAGTTGAGCACTACAATGTCGGCAAGGGCGCAGACCTCATAAACCGGCAATACCCAGAAGGCAAAGAATACAAGCTCATTGACAAATTTCGAGCCTATCTGCTTGTTCCATTTCAGGATTTTATTGGTTAGGCCAAAACTGCCGATGCAGGATGATGTTATAAGGGAGGCACTCAGTACAATGGCTGTGGCTGCAAATATCTGTTTTTTCTTCATATTAGATAAATTATTTGAGGGTAATATTCTTATTTGTTACTCGTATACAAATGTATCGGTCTCGGTCTTGATGGTAACCGTTGGGTTGTCATTGGGGTCAGTGGCCTCAATGCGCCCGACAACTTGAGCGGGAATGTTAAAATGCCGGCTAATTTCAATCACCTTGTCGGCATTGCTCGGGTCAACAAATATTTCAAGGCGATGCCCCATATTGAAGACCTTGTACATCTCACGGAGGTCAGCGTTGCTCTGGCTTTGTATCATTCTGAAGAGCACCGGCACAGGGAACATGTTATCCTTGATCGCCCGCAACCCCTTGGGCAGGAAGTGGAGAATCTTGGTCTGCGCTCCGCCTGAGCAGTGAATCATACCGTGGATTTGGCTGCGCATCTCGTCAAGGATGCATTTCACCACGGGGGCATAAGTGCGGGTGGGGGACAACACTAAGCGCCCGGCATCAAGGGGCGACCCCTCAACCTTGTCGGTCAATCCCATTGCGCCACAGTAAACAAAGTCGGCGGGGATGTCGTGGTCATACGTCTCGGGGTATTTTTCGGCAATGTATTTTGCGAACACATCATGGCGTGCTGAGGTAAGCCCGTTTGACCCCATTCCGCCGTTGTACCGGTCCTCATAGGTGGCTTGGCCGTCTGAAGCCAGTCCGACAATAACGTCACCGGCTTTAATGTTGCCATTGTCAATAATATCCTTACGCGGCAGGCGACAGGTAACCGTTGAGTCCACAATTATCGTCCGCACCAGGTCTCCGACGTCAGCCGTCTCGCCTCCGGTGCCATATATTGTTATCCCCAAGTCCCTTAGCTGAGCCATCAGCTCCTCGGTGGCATTAATCAGCGTGGCAATTACCTCACCCGGTATCAGGTTCTTGTTGCGGCCGATGGTTGAGGAGAGCAGGATGTTATCCGTTGCTCCCACGCACAGTAGGTCGTCAAGATTCATTACCAGGGCATCCTGGGCGATGCCTTTCCACACATCCAGGCAGCCGGTCTCGCGCCAATAGGCATAGGCCAGGGCTGACTTTGTCCCGGCACCATCGGCGTGCATTATGTTGCACATCCGGGGGTCGCCACCCAGGATGTCCGGTACAATTTTACAAAAAGCATTGGGGAACAGGCCCTTATCAACGTTCTTTATTGCGGCGTGTACATCCTCCTTTTTGGCGGAAACACCGCGTGTGGCATAGCGCTCGGTCACCTTTCTCAGTTTTTTGTGGATTATTTGTAATGTATAAAATCGGGAAGGCTGAAATCGGAGAGGGGAGGCCTTGCGGTGGTAACCGTAAAGTCTCCCCTCGTTCCCTTATCCTATATTCAGTTTATTTTCCTGAAGCAAGACGCTCAGCGTTGTCAAGATACAACTGTATGTCAATGGTCTTACCCTGGGGGCTGTTCAGGAAATTGGGATACTTCTGCAGAATGGTGCGGTAAACCTCAGCCTCAGCCTTGTAATTCTTCATGGCATTCAGCACGGTTGCTTTCTTCAGCATCACCAACGGTACAATCGAGGGGTTCTCGTCGGCGGTCTTGATAGCACGGTCATAGCAGGTCAAGGCATCCTGCAATTTGTTGAGGTTAACATAGCAGTCACCCTCAAGGGTTTGTGCGCCGGCGCCAACAATATTGTCACGTATGTCATATTTCTGCAGGCTGTTGAGGGCCTCCTGGTATTGACCCTTCTCATATTGCTGCAGGGCAATCATCAGATAGCCGCGGTTCTCCTTGCTCGCGATATTGCTGTAGAGGTTTACGGCTGAGTCAACCATCAGTGAGTCACCCATGCTCAACCCGGTTATCAACGTGATGTCGGCATTCCCGATAGCCTTTTGGGCGTTCTCCTTGGCCGGACGGCGTATAAAGTATATGTAACCGATTACAAGAATGATAACGATTGAGAAAATAACAATCGCCCACATAATTGCTTTTTGGTTGTTTTGAACGCGTTGTTCAACCTTGGTCAGGTTGTCGTTGAGGGTGTCGATGCTGTTTTTATCGACCTCAGGGGTGTTCTTCTTAGCCATTTCTTATGTCAGAATGTTTTAAATCAATGAGTTAATGCAGGCAGGGATGTTTCTGTCCGCTTTTCAAGTTGCAAAGGTAATATTTTTTACCATTTCATAAAAAAATTTGTTTCGCCATAACTTCCACCCCCCGCATCTTCATCTTGAGGGTTCGGGGAGACCGGTAAGTACCTATCAGTGACCGCATAAGAAATTTTTTTCAAAATTTTGTCAATATGGTATTGTGAAAATACAATAAATATTTGCATATTTGCAACACGAAAAATGCAAAAGAACAACGAACGCCAGTATATTGCCATTGACCTGAAGTCATTTTATGCTTCGGTCGAATGCGTGGAGCGGGGACTCAACCCGTTGGACGCCTGTCTGGTGGTAGCCGACTTGTCCCGCACCGAGAAGACCATCTGCCTGGCCGTCTCGCCGACACTGAAAAGCTTCGGCGTCTCAGGCCGTCCCCGGTTGTTTGAGGTCTTACAGACAGTGAGCCGCGTAAACAACACCCGCGGCCATGCCGGCACGTCAACGTCAGGTGAAGAATTGGCTCGCCGGCCCGACCTGGCGTTGGACTTTATTGTAGCGCCACCACGCATGCAACTATATCTGGACTATTCCACCCGTATATATGAGGTGTATTTGCGCTACGTATCCCCTGACGACATCCATGTATACTCCATTGACGAGGTCTTTATCGATGTTACCCAATATCTGCACGCCTACAAGATGACAGCCCGCCAACTGGCCATGACCATGATACGCGATGTGCTGAAAGAAACCGGGATAACCGCCACTGCCGGGATAGGCACCAACATGTACCTGTGCAAAGTAGCCATGGACATAGTTGCTAAAAAAATGGCACCCGACAAGGATGGGGTACGCATTGCCGAGCTTGACGAGATGCGGTATCGCCGCGAGCTGTGGGACCATACCCCCCTCACCGATTTCTGGAGGGTGGGGCGCGGAACCGCCCGCAAACTTCATACCTACGGAATATACACCATGGGTGATATAGCCCGCGTGTCAGTAAATGCTGAGAACTGGCTATACAAGCAATTCGGCATCAATGCCGAGCTGCTGATTGACCATGCCTGGGGGTGGGAGCCCGTGGATATGGCGCACGTCAAAGCCTATCGCCCGCAAACCCATTCAATGAGCAGCGGGCAGGTACTCTCGCGCCCCTACAACTTTGAGCACGCCAGGACAGTATTGCGCGAAATGGCTGACGAGGTGGCCCTTGAACTTGTTGAGAAGGGGCTCGTGTGCAATCAGATTGTGCTGGATGTGCGCTATGATGCCGAGAACCTTACCAACCCCCTTATTCGCGCCCAATATCATGGCCGCATCACCCTAAACCATTATGGCAAGCCGGTGCCATACCATGCCCACGGCACTGCCAATTTCTGCAAGCACACAGCATCGGCAGCCCTGATACTGCAAGAGGTTACACAGCTGTATGAGCGCACCGTCGACCATAATCTGTTGATACGCCGCATCACCTTGGCCATAAACAACATTCTGCCCGAAGATGCCGTGCCGCCACCCCGGCCCGTGATCCAGGGTGACCTGTTCACCGACTATGACGCCTTAAGGCGCCAACGCCGGCAGGAGGCCGACCGGCTTGCCAAGGAACAACGCCGACAGAAAGCCATCATACAATTGCGCAAGAAATTCGGGAAGAACGCCATACTGAGAGGATTTAACTTTGCCGAGGGCGCCACCCAGCGCACACGCAACCAACAAATCGGAGGACATAAATCATGAACACAGAATATGACGACATAATCAACCTGCCGCACCACGTCTCCCGCATCCACAAACCGATGTCACAGCATGACCGTGCCGCCCAGTTCGCCCCCTTCGCCGCCTTGTCCGGCTACAGCGACCAAATCGACGATGCCCGCCGCCGCACCCTGGCCCTTG
>CAYMNF010000059.1:0-12230 GCA_964391735.1 uncultured Bacteroides sp.
TTACGGCGTAACACTCCTTTCGACTAAAGATTAACTTGCAGCTCTTGAAGTCTGCTTATAGAAGGATGTTCGAAGGAGATTCTTTTTACTGAATTTACGGAGATGGGGTTTTAAGCAATAAGGCATCATCCGTAAAAGAAAGGGCCCGAGAGAACTCCGCGCCCCGACCCTTTACGGCCTGATAAGAACGTTTATTGCTGAGAGGTTGCTCCTGGGGCAGACCCCGTTTTCCCTCCAACTCTCTGAAACAAAGATAGATAAAGTAATCCTGAGGAAAAATTAAAATGTTAAATAAATGTTAAAGTCGCAACGTCGCTTGCACCACAACATAGAAGCGCACCACGTAGTGGTGCAAGAGCGTAGCCGTGGGTGAAACCCACGGTAAAGGATAATCATTGATTACGACCAATTTATTGGTCGAACAGTACCCATTGTGTTGGCATGGGTGCTTACCCTTTAATACCCTTTGACATACGTGTATTTTTGATCACCTTATTTGAACCGCATTGCACGAACCGTGCGTCCCTATGTCGGGTATTATCCCTGCGTAAATAAAGAGTTGGATGACAATTATTTACCTCTATAAATGGTTGTCGTTAACGTAGTTTGTGACGCACGACTCGTTCGTCGGCCGGGCGCCCCGGGAATACGTTGGCCATGCAGGGCTAATGGGGAGGATTATGGCGAAATTATTTGTATATTTGTGGGTCTCTGATTTATTGAATATTATTTAGTAGAAATATGTACAGAGTTATAAGATTTTTCCTCGCCTGCTTGGCATGCTCGCTATTTCATGTACATGCCGAGGCAGAGTCGGTGGTCTACGTGCTGTGTGAGCAGACTATGTGGAACGCCTCTTTGACGTTAAGGGTCAACGGTGAATTGGTGCCTGATGGCATAATGAATCCCCGCATTGTAGATAAGAAGATGTGGGGCCAGGAGATGTCGGTGCGTCCCAAGTGCGTGCGTAAGTTTATCTTTGAGAAGCCCGGCCGAGCAGTGTTCTTTGCCACGCAAGACTTTAGTGAAAACGGCTGGCTTGCAGAGTGTCCCCTTAACATCAAACCTGACCATACTTATTATATTGAGTTCAAGCATAAGGGACTTTTAGGCGGCGACTATCAGTTCGTAACAATGGATGACAAGAAGGGTAAGAAGGCCGTGTCTGAAATTCCGCCGGAGGACGTCTTACATGATTTTGTCGTGAAGGCTGAGCAGCGTCCCGCAAAAGCCAAGGAAAAGGCTCCCGCCTCTGAAAAAACGACAAAGAAGAGTGACGACAAAAAGAGCAAATCCACTAAGAAAGGGGGTAAAAAGACCGGGAAATCCGGTAAAGGCACCCGCAAGCGTCGATAATGACCCGGGGATTTCTTACTATTCATTTATAATTCAGTATGCGATATGATTAAGCTAAAACATTTTGCCATATTAATTTTTGTTGTTGCGGCATTGTTCCCCGCATCTGTTGCAGCTGCCGAATATGATGGCCTGCTCTCCTCGATGCTTGACGGACGCTTCTTGGGCCAGGAACTGAAAGGGAAACGTACCGGTATGGGCGCTCTCCAGAAGGGCCAAAACATGTATTTCGGTGACTTTAAGGCCGGGAAATATCATGGGGTGGGGATCCTAATCCAACCTGACAATAAGCTCATGACAAAGTGCATGAATGCCAAGGTATATGTCGGTGAGTGGGAGGAAGGCAAAAAGTGTGGCGAGGGTCGCCTGTATGACGTCAACGGGAATCAGATCTATCACGGCCGTTTTGAAAAGGACCTGCCCGTTGCAGTTATCAATGACGGCTCACCCGAGCGCTCGTTTGGGGTTATCAACAATGGCAAGGACATAAAAATCGGCGAACGAGTGGGGAACAAGATGCTCGGGCAAAGCATTGTCATCAGCGATGGCGGTTTTATCATATCAGAGATGGAGGACGATGAGCCGGTTGGTATCCGTTTTGAATATCCAAACAACGGCATGTGGACCGTTATGTACTCCCCGTATCCCGGGCATAAAGGCCGTTGGGTATCATCATTGGAGGTCTATCAAAAAATTGACGGCGACCGAAACCAACGCAACAGTGCACTGTGGGCAGAGGCTAAACAGGAGTTCAAAAAAGCCCTGGATACAGGTATGACACTGGCCGGAGACATCGCCGGTGTGCAGAGTGGAGACGGTGATGATCTTGACCTGGCTGATGACGGCACCGCAACGGGAGCCACAAAGAGCGGGAAAAACAAAAAGGCGAGTGCCAAAGACAAGGACAACAAGCAAATCAACGGCACGGCATGGAAAGCCAAGCAACGTGCTTACAGCGACTATGAGACTCAACTCATCAAGATGAAGTCTGATGCAAAGAGTTTTGACCTGAGCCACTATCGCGACATCCAGCGTAAGATGAAGAACATACGCAAAGAGTTGGAGAGCAAGGGACTGCCCATCACCAAGTCTCCCCACGAGGATGATAACCCTTGATACACGGGTTAAACAATAAAACACGGGAGGCGCTCCAAAAAGAGTAGCCTCCCGTGTTTTAGGTTGTATGTAGTTTATTCAGGATGTTGAACTGTCAGTGTCAGTTTGTCGGCATCAGGGGTGTAGGTGATGTGAATCTCATCCCCGGCCTTCAGTTCAGCCGAGATTATCTGCTCGGCAAGTTCATCCTCAAGATACTTTTGGATGGCACGCTTCAGGGGGCGTGCTCCAAACTGAGCGTCATACCCTTTGTCAGCAACAAAGTTCTTGGCCTCCTCTGAGAGGACAATCTTGTAACCCAAGTCCTCGACACGTTTGAAGAAACCGGCCAGTTCAATGTCAATAATCTTGAAAATGGCCTCACGGCTCAGCGGCTCAAACATTATGATGTCATCAACACGGTTGAGGAACTCAGGCGAGAAGGCCTTGTTGAGGGCCTTGCGAATTACCGATTCACCGTATTTTGCATCAGTAGCCCCGGCGGGTGAGAAGCCTATGCCGGCACCGAAATCCTTAAGCTGTCGGCTACCAATGTTTGATGTCATGATTATAATGGTATTCTTGAAGTCAATTCGGCGACCCAACGAGTCAGTCAGGCGTCCCTCATCCATCACTTGCAGCAACAGGTTGAAGACATCGGGGTGGGCCTTTTCAATCTCATCAAGCAGTACCACCGAATATGGACGGCGGCGCACCTTCTCGGTGAGTTGGCCACCCTCCTCATAACCGACATAACCCGGAGGCGCACCTACAAGACGGCTTACCGAGAATTTCTCCATATACTCGCTCATGTCAACTCGAATCAGGGTGTCGGCTGAGTCAAACATATATTCAGCCAACTTCTTGGCGAGATGAGTTTTTCCCACACCGGTCGGCCCAAGGAACATAAATACCCCTATGGGCTTGTTGGGGTCTTTAAGGCCGAGACGGTTGCGCTGAATGGCCTTGACAATCTTGTGGATTGCAGGGTCCTGGCCTATAATCTGGCTCTCGAGTTTGGGAGTCATCTCCTTCAGCTTCATCCCCTCTGCCTGGGCCACGCGTTGCACCGGTACACCGGTCATCATGGCCACTACCTCGGCCACGCGGTCCTCATCAACGGTCTCGCGCTGTTCGCTGAGCTGTTTTTCCCAGTTTTGCTTGGCGTTCTCAAGCTCGGTTTTCAGCTTTTGCTCACGGTCACGGAAGGCTGCCGCGCTCTCAAAGTTCTGTGCCTGGGCAGCACGCAGCTTGTTGGCACCGGCCTCCTCGATCTGCTGCTCAATCTCCTCAATCTCCTTGGGCACGGTGATGTTTTTGATGTGCACACGGCTACCGGCCTCATCCATGGCATCAATGGCTTTGTCAGGGAAGTTGCGGTCTGAGACATAACGCTCAGTAAGGCGCACACAGGCATCCAATGCCTCGGGGGTGAAGGTTACGTTGTGGTGGTCCTCATATTTGTCCTTGATGTTCTCAAGGATCTGGCGCGTCTCCTCGGGGGTGGTGGGCTCAACCATAACCTTCTGGAAACGACGTTCAAGGGCACCGTCCTTTTCGATATTCTTGCGATACTCATCAAGGGTGGTGGCACCGATGCACTGTATCTCGCCGCGAGCAAGGGCGGGCTTCAGCAGGTTTGCCGCGTCCATTGAGCCGGCGGCATTCCCGGCACCTACAATAGTGTGCAGCTCATCGATGAACAGAATAATGTTTTTGTTGCGCGACAGCTCGTTGAGGATGGCCTTGATGCGCTCCTCAAATTGTCCGCGATACTTGGTGCCCGCAACTATCGACGCCATGTCCAGGGATATCACGCGCTTGTCAAACAACACGCGTGAGACCTCACGACGCACAATACGGCGAGCCAGGCCCTCGACGATAGCACTTTTACCAACACCGGGTTCGCCTATCAGCACGGGGTTATTCTTTTTGCGGCGGCTCAGTATCTGGGCCAGACGTTCAATCTCGGTGTCACGGCCAACCACAGGGTCCAGACGTCCCTGCTCGGCAGCCAATGTCATGTCGTTGCCATATTTATCAAGCACCGGGGTGTCGCCTGCGTGGCCGGGAGTGGCTGTAGCGCGCGCACCCTCTGAGCGCGGAGAGTCATTCTCGGCGGGAGTTTGTGAGTCGTCGTCATCGTCGTCATCATCAACGAACTTGTCCTGAACCTGCTCACGCGTCGGGCGCAAAAGCCGGTACAGGGCATCATAGTCTATACCGTTTTTATTGAACATTTTCATAAAAGGTGCATTTTGGGTATCGGCATTATGGAAAATTGATAGCAAAAGATGCTCGGGCCCAACCTCAGGGCTGCGAAGCATCCGCGCTTCAAGAACACTCAGTTTAACAATGCGGTTGGCAAGGTCCCCGGCCAGAACATTGTCTTCAGACAACGTGCCGCCGCCGGTTTTGCCTGCCTCATTGTCATACTCGTATGACATGTTGTCAAGCTCTTGAAGCAGACTGTTGAAGGTTTCACGGCTTATCAAGCGTAAAAGCAGGGTCTCAACCTCTCGACCCGGCAACAGCATCAGCGCCAGAAGTATATGCTCGGGCTTGATGTACCCGCAGTTATGCTTCAGCGCCTGGCTGCGGCTGTCGGTCAGCGCTCTTTTCAATGAAACCGAAAAGTTGGTGTCCATTCTATTTTCTTCCTTACCTTAGGGTTAATAATTCTCTTTGATTTCTATATCCAACAAATACCGTGCCAATCCCGTTGTAAGTGGCACACTATGTAACATACGGCCATTTGCCGACCGTATGTTATATGTGCAAAATTCAGGCGGGGAGGGGAGGGCTCTCGGTTGGATACCTTGGCCTCCTACCCCTCTGACGTGGCCTTATCCGGCAGCCTCAGCCTCAGGGACAATCAGCTTGTACCCTTTGCCGTGGATGTTGATAATTTCGATTGAGGGGTCGGCCCGCAGGTGCTTGCGCAGTTTGGTGATGTAAACGTCCATCGAACGGGCGTTGAAGTAGTTGTCGTCAATCCAGATGGTCTTCAGGGCAAAGTTACGCTCAAGTATCTCGTTGGCATGAGCACACAGCAACGACAACAGTTCACTCTCCTTGGTGGTGAGTTTGGTGATTTTGTCATCAATCATCAATACCTGCTTTTGCGTGTCAAAGGTAAACTTGCCAATCTTGTACATGGTTATCTCCTTACCCTTCTTGCCCTTGACGCGACGCAGAATGGCCTCAATTCGGAAGACAAGCTCCTCCATTGAGAAGGGTTTGGTGATGTAGTCATCCGCACCGATCTTGAAACCCTCGAGGATATCCTCCTTCAGCGATTTGGCGGTAAGGAAGATAATGGGGATTTCTGAGTTGACGGTACGAATCTCCTGTGCCAGTGCAAATCCGTCCTTCTTGGGCATCATCACGTCAAGGACGCAGATGTCATACTTCCCTTTCAGGAAGGCCTTGTAGCCACTTTCACCGTCAGAGAACAGTTGAGCCGAGAAGCCCTTGGCCTGTAGGTATTCGCGCAGCAACATACCCAGGTTTTCATCATCTTCACATAGAAGAATTCTGAGTCGTTCTTCCATAATCTTATGCTTTAGTTGTTAGTTTTTATGCTTTATAGTTGAGTAAGGGGAGGTTTATCTTGAACCGGGTGCCACGGTTGGGCTCGCTCTCAACCGAAATCTCGCCGTGCAACTCGGTGATTATCTTTTTTACGTATGCCAGTCCCAGTCCAAACCCTTTGACATCATGCCGGTTGCCGGTTGACACACGATAGAACTTTTCAAAAATCTTTTTCAGGTCATCACGGTGTATGCCTATGCCGTTGTCCCTCACCACAATTTGCAGCCTGTGGTTGCTGATGTTGCGCGTGGTCACGACAAGGTGCAAGGGCACGTCCTCGCGCCGATATTTCACGGCATTGTCAAGCAGGTTGAAGATGACGTTGGTAAAGTGCATCTCGTCGACACTCACCATCGCATCCTGCGCATGCAAGTCACTTGAGATGGTTCCCCCGAACTTTTCAACCTTAAGCTTGAAGGTGTTGACAATGTTTTCAACAGCTGTGTTGGCATTAATCTCCTGCAGGCGCATCGTTGAGTTGCCGCGCTCATATATCGACATCTGCAAAACCTTCTCAACCTGAAAACGCAGGCGTTTGGTCTCATCGGTGATGATGCCTGAGATCTGCTTCAACATGCTCTGCGACTTCAGTACCCCGGGGTCATTAAGCATCTGCGATGCCAGGGAAATCGTTGAGATAGGGGTCTTGAACTCATGCGTCATGTTGTTTATGAAGTCATTCTTCATCTCGTTCAGCTTTTTCTGGCGCAGAAACACCACCATGGTGTAGATGAACATCACCATCAGGATAAAGGTGAAGATAAAGGCCGGAATCATGAACTTGATTGATGAAAAAATGTAGTCGGTCTTGGTAGGGAAGTAGACCTTTATGTAGCACATGCGGCTTTTCGGGTCATTGGGGAAAAGCGTCTGCACAAACATATTCTCATTTTGTCCCGCTATCTGCTTGTCATACCCCGGTGAGTTATATATAACGGTACCGGCGCGGTTGACAACAGCAAACTCAAAGGGAAGTTCCAACCCGTTGTTAGCAAGTTCGGTGGTGAGGTATTGTCGCACGTGCGCCGAGTCGGCTCGCTCCTGGATGGTGCGTGAGCCTGATTGATTAATCATGTTCATAACCACCTGGTTCAACACCTCCTGTTGGTACAGGTACAGCCCGCGCAATTGCTCGGTGGCCGCATCCGGTTGCCGCATGGCGCGTGAGTTGCCGGGGGCTTGTATTGTGATGCCGCCCACCAAACCCTCAGGGGTTGTGAATGATGATGTCACCTCATCGACGCGTGGTGTGCCGTCAGGACTGATACGCGTCTTGTATTGCGTCTGTATGTTGGCCATGTCCTGCTCAAGAAAGTGCTTGGCCTCATCCTGCTCCAGGCGCATGCTGGTGCCGTAGAGGCTACGCTTCACCCCCTCGGCAAATTGGTCGTTGCGCATCCTAATCATTTGGTTCATGTACAAAATCTGCACATACAGCAACCCCAAAAATGTCAGGGCCATGGCTATGGTGAGGAGGCGTGTAGTTGACTTTCTCATATCAGGAGTGGGCCGAGATGCTCGGCCGCCATTTTTACTTTATTAACACTTGAACAAGCCGGTTGTTGCAACCCAATTGTTAATTTTAACAAATTGCGTCAAAATTAACAAAATTTTAACATATATGCAAAAAGGGACGCCTCACCCCCCTCTTCCGTAGTAAATAGGGCCCTCGGGGGGCAACACTTGGCCGATTAGCGTGTAAGTGCTAAATTTGCCACGATAAATCACACGTAATCATGAAAGAAAAGAGGGCCGGGATAGCACACGGCATTATGTTGATGGCACTGTTTGCTTGTGCCGCATTCTTTATTGCCGAGGCACAGGTGATGCAGCAGATATCTTTTTCACCGCTTATTATTGGTATCATTTTGGGTATGATATATGCAAACTCTTTGCGTATGCACCTCCCTGAGACCTGGACCCCGGGCATTCAATATTGTTCAAAGCGTATTTTGCGTGCGGGCATTATCCTCTATGGGTTCAGGTTGACTTTTCAGGATGTCGTGGCTGTGGGAATGGCAGCGGTATTAATTGACTGTGTGATAGTTACCTTCACCATTCTGCTTGGGGTGTGGATAGGCCGCATTTTGCGCATGGACTCTGAAACGGCTTTGCTAACCTCGGTGGGTAGCAGTATCTGCGGAGCAGCAGCGGTGATGGGGGCCGATGCCGTTGTGCGCCCCAAGACCTACAAGACTTCCGTGGCAGTGGCTACGGTGGTAATTTTCGGTACAACGGCTATGTTCCTGTATCCGGCGGCTTACCGTGCCGGTTTCCTTGAGCTGACGCCATCACAAATGGGTATTTTTGCCGGCTCAACTTTGCATGAGGTAGCGCACGCCGTGGGTGCCGGTAACGCCATGGGTGGCGAGATTGAGACCACCGCGATTATCGTCAAGATGATGCGCGTGATGCTGTTGGTGCCCGTCCTGTTGGTTTTGGCGCTGTGGATGGCTGCGAAGGCGCGACGTCGTAAGGACAATCACGGAGCCAAAAGCAAAATCGCCGTGCCTTGGTTTGCCTTCGGTTTTCTGGCCGTAATTGCGTTCAACTCCCTGAACTTGCTCCCCGCACCGGTGGTGCAGTGGATAAACGCTTTTGACACCTTTTTGTTGACGATGGCTATGGCTGCTTTAGGGGCCGAGACCAGTTTTGATAAGTTCAAAAAGGCCGGCGCGCGTCCCTTTGTCTTGGCTGCTTGCCTGTTCGTTTGGTTGATGGGCGCAGGATACCTTATGGCACGGTATTGGGCGTGATTAAAAGTCTATTGACAGGCGCACATTTATTTGGCGGCGCGTCAGATAGTTGGGCACGGCATATTGAATGTCGTTGACATCCGTTACCCAATAGTAGCTGCTGACATTGCTGATGTCCAACAGGTTGAAGACATCAAGCCCAAGCCATACACTCTTGATGTGTCGCAAGAAGCCCGTGCGCGTTTGCCCCTCAGGCATTTGGGGAACCAGTGCGTAGCTGAAACCGATGTCAAGTCGCTTATAGGCCGGGGTGCGGAAGTACCCCTTGTCGCGTGAAGAGCGCGGAGCAGTGGTGGGGAGGCCGTCACTGAAGATGCCGCGCAGCGAAAACTTCAGCTTGGGAAACTTAGGGAAGAAGTCGGTAAAATAAACAGCTACCGAGTAGCGCCGGTCATTGGGTCGCGGAACCTTTACACCATTTATGTCCTCTTGCGTTTTCATCAACGAAAGGGAGATCCATGAGTCGGTCCCCGGTACAAATTGTCCGAACAGCTTCATGTCCAACCCCATAGCATAACCCTTTGATGAGTTTACACCCGTGTATACAAGTTTCAGGTTATCAACCTCGTATGGTATCAGGTTGCCAAGAAGTTTGCAGTAGGCCTCACCCGTCAACTTGAAAGGCCGGTTAAGAGTGCGGAAGGTGTAGTCAGCCCCCAAAATGAATTGGAATGACCGTTGACTTTTTATTTTGTCGTTGAGACGAATGGTCTGGTTGCCAAGGGCATCGGTCTCAGCAACCCTGAACTCTTTGAAGAAGGGACTCTGATAGTAAAGACCGGTGGCAAAGCGGAATGTCCACAACGGGTGGGCATCCGGTATAAAGCCTAAGCTCAGTCGCGGGGAGATGAGGGTCTCCTTGTTGAAGGACCAATGTGACAAGCGTATACCACCGTTTATCGTTAGGTATCCATGCCGCGTCTGGGCCTTGAAGGCATCCTCAACGAAAAATGAGAAGCGGGTTGAGCTGAGGTCATGCCGGCTGTTAAGGTTATATACCACCTTGAGGGCGTCAGGGTCAAAGGGGAGAGAATAGCCGGCAGAGTCGCGGCGTTCCCACTCACGGCTGCGCTCCATTATCTTCTCGCTGTTGAATTGCAGCCCGTAGCTGAGGTTGTGGTTGGCAATACCGGTATTCCCCTTCAATGCCAAGGTAAACACGCCGGTTTTCAGGCGGTTACGCGCATGCTCGTGATACCTGCCAACTCCCAACTCGCCGCCAACGTTCTCTGAGCCCGCCTGGTCAAGCCAATATTCGCCTGAAATGTCATAGGCCACCAGCTCATTTGACAGGAAGCCCCCGGCAAGCAGCGTGAAGTCGCTTGAGCGGTTTCGGCGATAGTTGAGGGACAGTGCCCCGAACCATGTCTCGAACTTGTCCTTCTCATGCCCGTCAAAATACACCGTGAACTGTTTGGCATCATTCACAGTGCCAAAATTGGTCTTGCGGTCCTTGGGGGTAAAGGTATAATTGTTGATGGCGATGTTGCCCAAAAAGTTTACCGTGAAGTGGTTTGAGGGCTTAAGCGTCAGTGAGGTCTGGTAGTCAAAGAAATTCGGGTCATATTCTCCCTTGGTATCCATCGAGCCCAAAAGGGAGGAGTTGCGTTTGTAACGGATACCGTGCAGCTGAGAAAATTTTCCGCTTGCCTGTCCTATGGCCAGTGAAGCTCCCATCAAAGAGAGGGACGCAGCCCCCTCAAAAGCCTGTGGGTCCTTGTATCGTATGTCCAGGGCTGAAGACATTTTATCACCGTACTCGGCCGGAAATCCGCCGGTTGAAAATTTCACCGACCCCACAAGGTCCGGGTTGATAATTGAGAGCCCCTCCTGCTGTCCGCTGGTAACCAACAGCGGTCGGTAAACCTCAATACCGTTGATGTATACAAGATTCTCGTCATAGGACCCGCCACGTACCGAGTATTGACTGGACATCTCGTTTGACTGGGTCACACCGGCTTGGGTTGAGATTATACCCTCAACCGAGCCACCGTTCATATCGGGCTGCAGGCGCCGGCTGTCAATACCCACAATGCTCATGCCGCCGGTCTGACGCTTGAAGTCGGTTACCTCAATCTCCTGCAAAACGTTATCCTTGGCGGCCATCTTTACATTTATGGTAAGGTCACCTTTCGGGTCAATCAACACCCGCTTCTCCTCTTTGTATCCTATGCAGGAAAAAAAGACCGTAATGGTGTCAGCCTTGGCGGTGGTTAATGAATACTCACCCTCAAGACCCGTATTTGTTCCTACCGAGGTGCCCCCGATACTCACCGTTACAAACTCAATCGGTTTATCCTCCCGGTCCGTTACCTTGCCGTGTATTTTTACACTCTCAACGGCACCGGCCATCAGGGCCAGCACCTGTACAAACAGCAATACGGCAATAAATCTTTTCACAACCCTATAACGTTGCCGGTGCTGAAAAATTGTACAAAATGCTTTATGGCCCTCTTTACAGGCTGCGTGGAGCGTAGTTTTGGGCGTAAATCAGAAAAATCTTAATTATGGAAAATGAAATTGTTGCCCGAATATCAGGCCATGTAGCCGTGTGCGGATGCCTTTGGGTGGTGATGATAGCTGCCGTGATAATTGATATGTGGGACCGCGTTATAACCGAGAGGCGCCTTAAACGCTCTGTTACCAGCCATCGTATGCGCAAAACCCTCGGGAAGATTCTTGAGTATTGGCGCGTTCTTTTGGTTGGGTTCCTTATTGACACCTCCCTGCTTGTGTTCAGTAGCTATGGCGTGCCATACGTATCGGTGGCACTGACAGTGGGCCTGGTGGCCGTTGAGGCGAAGTCAATGTGGGAACACGCTGTGGAACGACGCAGCGGCACACTCGGCCTGTTGGATGTGGCAAACGCCATCATCAGCTGCAAGGACACACAGGGAGCAATGAAAGTATTGACAATGGTGAAGAAATATCTTAACGGCAATGATAGCAATGAAGAAAAGTAACCTGATTCTTGCAACCCTCTGCCTGCTTTGCTGCGGATGCCACTCTCGGCAGAGCATGCAGTCGGCACAGTCCTATGAGGCAGTAACTGTGCAGCATGTCACCGACACCGTATTTGTCGAGTTGCCGCACGAAAGTCTGCAAGCCTCTGTCCCCTCAGACAGCGTAAGCTTTTTGCAGACCTCCGCCGCAGCCTCCACAGCACGACTCACCCCCGATGGCCGCCTAGAACACCGACTGTATACCCGCGACACCGTCATCACCGTCCCGGTCCCTACAATCATCCGCTCTGAGGTACGCCAAGCCGACTCAGCCTCCACCCGCACCACCAAGACCGGCACCCCCGATTTCGCCCTCCTCATCCTCGTCCTAATCCTCTCCCTCATCCTAATACTTTACGCCAAAAAGCCCTCGTAACAAGCACCCACAACATGGTGTTGTACAATAATAGTTATGTACAACATGTTG